>CADBMW010000275.1 GCA_902795855.1 uncultured Lachnospiraceae bacterium | reverse complement strand
TTCATGATATCGGTAAATCTATCGATCATGAAATGGAAGGTTCACATGTTACTATCGGTGTTGATCTTTGTAGAAAATACAAAGAAAATAATGTTGTTATCAATTCGGTTGCTTCACATCATGGGGATTGTGAAGCTGAATCTCTTATAGCATGTATAGTTCAGGCTGCTGATGCTATATCAGCTGCTCGTCCAGGTGCAAGAAGAGAAACTCTTGATACATATACTACCAGACTTACAAAGCTGGAAGATATAGCTAATGCATTCGAGGGTGTAGATAAATCCTTTGCTATTCAGGCAGGTAGAGAGATCAGGGTTGCAGTTGTTCCTGACAAGATCAGTGACGCAGACATGGTTCTTCTGGCTAGAAACATATCCAAGCAGATCGAAGATGAGCTTGAATATCCGGGTCAGATTAAGGTAAGCCTTATCCGTGAATCCAGAGTCACAGATTATGCTAAATAGTAATCAAGTTTAGTAAATGATCAAGCCGCCTGTTCTAATAAAGAACAGGCGGCATATTTTTTTCATTTTTATTTATTTTTATTTATATAGAATGAAGGAGGTAAAAGCTTTGGAATTGATTAACAGAGAGCTAAAATATAAAGCTCATCGTGTCAGGGTATATGAGGATACTCTGGTAACACCTGAAGGCGAAAAACTGTATTATGATTTTGTTGAAAACAGAAATGGTTCGGGAGTTCTTCTGGTTGATGAAGATGAAAAACTGATTTTTGTAAAACAGTACAGAAACTGTATACAGGATTATGATATAGAAATTCCAGCGGGCTGTGTTGAAATGGAAGACTTTGATAAAAAAGACGGTTTTGACATAAAGGAAAGAGAATCCTTTGAAAGACCGGATTCGCCTTTTTATAAGTGTGCTGTCAGAGAGGCCGAAGAAGAGACAGGACTTATACCGGATGAATTAATATTTATAAACTATATCATAGCTGCTGTAGGACTCTTTAGTGAAAGGACTGCAGTGTATATAGGACGGGAATTAAACAAAGGTAAAATGAGCAGAGATCCTGATGAATTTATAGATATAATCCGGCTTACTCTTGATGAGGCTATGGATTATATTCATAAAGGACTTATAAACGACAGTAAAACCATAGTGGCTATTCTGGCATATAAGAATTTAAAATAAGTGTTACATAATTTTTACAAACATTATGTAAAAATGTTAACCATTTTTTAAAAAAAAATTTACATAAATTTTTCCGCAAGATGTAGTAAAAGGAAATTATGTCGCCCACATTATCTTGCGAAAACCCTTATGAATAGGCGGTTTTGCTTCTGTTTTACATAAAAATTATGGTTGATTTTATGTAAATTTATCTCTATACTAATATCACTATCGTTTTGTAACAATGATTACAAATTGTAACAAATATAATGTGGTGGGTATGTTATAAGTGGAACAGGAAATTGACAAATACATAAAATATCTTACTGAAGTAAAAAAGAGCAGTCAGAATACTATTCAGTCATATAGACGTGATCTTATGAAGATGAAAGACTATATGGAAAATAATGGTATAACCGATGTGAAGGATGTAACATCTACAACACTTCGTTCTTACGTGCTCTATATGGAAAACTCAAATATGAGTTCTGCAACAGTTTCAAGAAGTATTGCAAGTATTAGATCATTTTTTATTTTTCTTCTTGAAAGAGGTGAGGTATCAGGTAATCCTACGGAAGGCATAAGACCTCCAAAGGTAGAAAAGAAAATTCCTGAAACACTGACCATCGAGGAAGTAAGCTTGCTGCTTGATCAGCCTTCCGGTGATACACCTAAGGAAATAAGAGACAAGGCTATGCTGGAACTTCTCTATGCAACAGGCCTCAGAGTAAGCGAACTGATATCCCTTAAGATGTCAGATTTAAATCTTTCTCTTGGTTATATAGAATGTCATGATAGAAATAAGAGCAGGATCATTCCTATAGAGAATGCAGCAAAATATGCTCTTACAAGATATCTTACAGAAGTGAGACCGGGAATGTGTGCTGGTTCAGAATATCTGTTTACAAATGTTAAAGGTGATGAAATGTCACGCCAGGGCTTCTGGAAGCTGCTTAAGGCTTATGCAAAGAAGGCTGGAATTGATAAAGATATTACACCTCACATGATTAGACATTCATTTGCTACACATATGGTAAGTAACGGAGCAGATCTCGCCAGTCTGCAGGAAATGCTTGGACATTCTGATATATCTACTACTCAGGTATATCTGAAGGGTAAGTCCAGCAAGCTTAAGGAAGTATATGACAAAGCTCATCCAAGAGCAGAAATAAGACATGCTTAAAAGTCCGGCGTCGTCCGGACTTTCTTTTTTCGGGAGATTATAAAATGTCAGGATCAACATTTGGTAAAATATTAACAGTAACAACCTGGGGTGAATCCCACGGTCAGGGCGTAGGAGCAGTAGTAGACGGATGTCCTGCGGGTCTGGAAATCTCAGAGGAATATATTCAGAGCTTTCTTGATAGAAGAAAACCAGGACAGTCTGAGTTTGCCACTAAAAGAAATGAGGCAGATGCGGTGAAGATACTCTCAGGCGTATTCGAAGGAAAGACAACCGGCACTCCTATATCATTGGTGGTATATAATACATCCCAGATTTCTAAGGATTATTCAAATATAAAGGATGTTTATAGACCCGGTCATGCTGATTATACCTTCAGTAAAAAATATGGTATAAGAGATTACAGAGGTGGTGGAAGAAGTTCCGGAAGAGAGACCATAGGACGAGTTGCAGCCGGGGCCATAGCCATGAGAATTCTGGAACAGTTCGGAATAGAAATATTTGCTTATGTAACACAGATCGGTGATATAAAAGCAGATCCTCAGAAGTTTGATAAAGAAGAAATCAGAAAAAATCCTCTCTGCATGCCCGATAGGGAAGCTTATGTAAAAGCATCAGATTATCTTAAAGGACTTATGGAAGAAAAGGATTCCAGTGGTGCAAAGGTTGAATGCATTGTAAAGGGAATGCCGGCAGGAGTTGGAGAAACTGTATTTGATAAGCTGGATGCACGTCTTGCATATGCCATAATGTCAATAGGTGCGGTAAAGGGCGTGGAAATTGGCGATGGTTTTGATGTAGTTAACAGCCGGGGATCAGAGAATAATGATGAGTTCTATATGTCCGGTGATGAGGTAAAGAAAAAGACAAATCATTCGGGAGGCATTCTTGGGGGAATGTCAGACGGAAGTGATATAGTCCTCAGGGCGGCGTTTAAGCCTACACCATCTATTTACAGAAAACAAAGTACTGTTACTGAGGATGGTAAGGAAGTTGAGATAGAAATAAAGGGACGTCATGATCCTATAATTGCTCCGAGAGCAGTGGTAGTTGTAGAAGCTATGACAGCTCTTACAATAGCAGATCTGCTTTTGCTTGACAGATCAAAGGACATATATTAGAATACAGATGTCTAAAAATGACCGGTACTGAGTATCAGGGAGAACTCCGACCCTTACCCGGTATTCGGCTTATACAAATTAAGGAGGTAGTAATAATGATTACTAAAGAACAAAAAGCTGAAATCACAGCAAAGTACGGAAGAGATGCTAACGACACAGGTTCACCTGAGGTTCAGATCGCTATCCTTACAGCAAGAATCAATGACCTGAATGAGCACTTTAAGGTTCATCCAAATGATTATCATTCAAGAAGAGGTCTTCTTAAGATGGTTGGTCAGAGAAGAAATATGCTTGCTTACCTTAAAGAGAAGGATATCGAGCGTTACAGAGCTATCATCCAGAAGCTTGGTCTCAGAAAATAATCAGAATTACGACAATTTCGACGTACTCCGGTACGTCGATTTTTTTACTAAAAAGGAAGTAATAAAAAAATAGTAAAATCCATAAAAGGCCGGCTATCTAAAAATGGGTAGCCGGTCTTTTTAAATATATGTTGAAGTACGAATGATATTGTGATAAACTTTATAGGATTATGCGGGGGAATGGGAACAGTTATTTTTCCCGACACCGAGACCACTGAAAAGATATGAAATAACCCGTAAGTTTTTTCATGTTTTTTCAGTTGTTTCGGAACCTCGTATAATCGCAAATAAATACGAAGGAGAAACAAAATGTACAAAAAGTATGAAATGGAACTTGCCGGAAAGACTCTCAGAGTAGATGTTGATCGTGTTGGCAAGCAGGCAAATGGTGCGGTTCTCATCCATTATGGAGATACTGTAGTTTTATCTACAGCAACAGCTTCAAAAGAACCAAGAGACGGAATTGATTTCTTCCCACTTTCAGTTGAATATAATGAGAAGATGTATGCTGTAGGAAAGATTCCTGGAGGCTTCAATAAGAGAGAAGGAAAGGCTTCTGAGAATGCCGTCCTTACATGTCGTGTAATCGACCGTCCTATGAGACCTCTTTTCCCGAAGGATTTCAGAAATGATGTAACACTTGAAAGCCTTGTTCTTTCAGTAGATCCTGATTGCAGACCTGAGCTTACAGCTATGCTTGGTTCAGCAATTGCTACATCAATTTCAGATATTCCTTTCGATGGTCCTTGTGCGACTACCCAGGTTGGTCTTATAAATGATCATCTTGTATTCAATCCAAGTGCAGCACAGCTTTCAGTATCAGATCTTAACCTTACTGTAGCTTCTACAAAGTATAAGGTTATCATGATCGAAGCAGGAGCTAATCAGGTTCCTGAAGAGAAGATGCTTGAGGCTATATTTGAGGCTCACAGAGTAAACCAGAAGGTTATCGAGTTTATCGAGAAAATCGTAGAGGACTGCGGTAAGCCAAAGTTTACTTACAAGAGCTATGCTGTACCTGAAGAGCTCTTTGAAGATATCAAGTCAGTTATTCCTCCTGAAACAATGGAAGAGGCTGTATTTACAGATGATAAGCAGACAAGAGAAAAGAATATAGATGCATT
>CADBMW010000274.1 GCA_902795855.1 uncultured Lachnospiraceae bacterium | reverse complement strand
ATAGATCTGAGTTGTCTGTACGGACACATGACCAAGAACGTTTTTGATGCTCACAATATCGACTCCAGCCTCTAACAAATGGCACGCGGTACTATGCCGCATGGAATGAGGAGAATAACCGCCCTTAAGAAACAAATCCGGATGGTTCTTTTTGGCGATAGCTACATACTTTTTATATATGCCTTCGACACAGGATACTGTCATTTTCTCATGCATTTGACTCGAAAAAATATGTTTGTCCGGATATCTTTCTATATGCCTGTGCAAAATGTATTTTTGAACAGTTTGTGCTAATGCCAACGAAATCCCCACCTGCCGGGCTTTTGCTCCTTTACCAACTAATGTAACGGACGCATTTCTGCTATTTATATGGAGGGAACCAACTGTCAAATCACATATTTCCTGTGCCCTCGCACCGGTCGCATACATAAAAGAAAGCATGACCTTATCCCTTAACCCTGTTTCATACGTTTCATCAGGAAGTGCCAATAATATTTTTATCTCGTCCCTTGTAAAAACAGCCCGTGCCTTCTTGACTCCGCGTTTTACCGGAATCTTTATGATGGCGCTTCTGAATACTGATGCTGCATCAAAAGCTCTGTTCTGTGCATACTCTGAGAATGCCGTAAGCGCCGATAAGCGTTGGTTTCTGGTTACAGGCTTACAATGTCTTTCTTTTTCCAGCCAGTTGAAGAATTCCAACAGGATATCATAGCTTAAATCGGAAAACTTAATATCATCAGGATCAATGCTCTTAACATCATTCATAAAACGGAGTAACAGCATGAAACTCTGCTTGTAGGATTCTATTGTATTGGGCCTTAGTCCCCGACTGTGCGGTAAGTAAATCTCAAAATAATCTTCTAACAATGACATGAATTCGATTTTTCGCCTACTCATAAATGATCACCTCCGGAAACAATTCGCCGGAATAATCATCAAACTTTGTAAGCGTGTCCTCGAAGTAATTGCCACTGAATTTTAAATATTTTTCTGTTTCGTAAAGACTGTCATGACCTAAATACGTTGATAAATACGGAACCGACATACCGGCTTTTATCCCATTACGTTCATTTTTATCAAAAGATCTGACAGCAAAAGTATGTCTGAAACAATGAAGGCAGGCACCACGTCCATTCTTTTTCGGTACAGTATTGTTTAATCCCGCCATTTCACGAATAACCCTATAATAGTTTCCGACATTATTGGCCGAAATATGGCTATGGGTATCTTCTGCCGGAAACAGATATGCATCCGCATCATACAGTATTCCCATACTTATACAATAACGATAAAGGAGCTCTGCCAGTTCTTTGCCAAAAGGCACCAGCCGCTGTTTATATTTTTTGGTAACACGAAGGATAATCAGGTTCCTGTTAAAATCCAGATCGCCGACCTTAATATTTACGGTTTCTCCTACACGAAGGCCGCAGCAATAAAGCAAACGCATTATCATTGGCATTTCAATTGCCGCATATTTGTTTTTTCTTGCTCCGGTAATTACCATGGTATCGGCAGCCGCAAAGATTTTTTCTATATCTTCATCCGAATAAAGATAGGGAACATAGGTGTCGCGGGTTCTTATAGATTTTGGAATAAAGCATTTATATCCCGAATTAATCAGGAATAACACCAACTGCCTGATATAGTATACATGCTGCACGACTGTATTTAGCGCAATCCCCTCGCTGACTTCTTTGATCCAGGAGTCGATTATCGATTCGGGTATTTCCTTGGCATTATGCTTGATTCGGCATAGATATTTATCGAAATGAACCATCGTTCTTTTGCAATGTCTATATGCCTCCCCGCTAAGCTCCGACTCTCTTACAGAGAGATGGAGATTAATTTCATCGCGGAAAATCGAATTAAACTCTGCCATTTTATTCCACCTCCCCATGCAAAAATGCGTAGAATCTACCTACAGGCAAAGGCGGCACCAGACTATATTTTCTGAGGTTTTCTACGTCTATGCGGGCATAATGTTTAATGGCATTATCAGAACTGTGTCCCAGAACCTTTCTTACAGTTTCATAATTAATATCATCATTGATCATGGAACTTGCCAGAGATGACCTGAGTGCATGCGGACCACTCTTACGATTTCCGGGATCAACCTCTGCAAATCTGATATATTTCCTCAATGCAGCTCTAAGAGTAGCAGTCGTTACAGGATTATACGGAGCATAAGCATTTATGAATATCAAGTTTGACTTTGAAAGCGATGGCCTGACAGATAAATAATCATCAATAGCCGATTTGACTTCTCGGATCAGCGGAAGATGAAGAGCCTTTCCGGTCTTTTCTTGAATGATATCTAAGTGCGTTCTGTTCTTGACATCTTCAACCTTCAACTTTGTTATGTCTCCGGAACGCAGTCCCATTCTTGAAGCAAGAAGAAGCATTGCATAATCCCGTTTCCCTACAATAGTGCTTGTATCGATGGACTTTTCGATCTTTTTTATTTCTTCTACAGAATAAACACTTGGAACAACGTAAGGCTTACTATATCGTGGTACGATTGTCGAATAGTCAGATTTGACGCCCTCATGTTCAACCAGATATCTTAAAAATAACCTGATCTCACTCCATAGATTATGATCCGTTATTTTCAGACATGCTTGTAATACTGACTTATGTGAAAAATCTTCAAGTGTTTTGCAATTCTGCTTTGACAGCTCATCCAAGAACCAGGAGATTGCATACCTTTTATTATTAACTGTACCTGCAGCATGTCCTGCACAGGCATTCCGGCAACAATAACGTTCTACTATTTCGACAAGAGCCTCCGGTATGCAAAAATGTTTGCCTTTATCGGAGTGCACGTTTTTCCAGGTGTCCTGCAATATGTCATTTAGTCGGTATATCACCGTCCTAAGACTAACGTAGTACTTGTTTTCGCTATGCTCATCTTGGTAACTCTGTAAAAAACGGTTTCCTCCTTCTACACTGTAACAATCATAGCCTTTCTCTTTTAACCATTCAAAGATGCTGTTACATAGGTACCTATAGCCGGTGATGGTAACGGGTGAACAACCTTGACTTCTCATTTTTACGAGAAGTATTGTCTTAAGTTCCTCAAATGAATAGTTCTGTTCCTGCATTATGGTAACACCTCCTTATTGTAGTTTGTACAATAAGGATACACGTTCTATCGTTATTCGAGAAGAATTCTTGAAGATGTCGAAACCATCAACAATTAAAGAGATCTTCTCGAATAATAATACTTCTCGGATAATCGGTGT
>CADBMW010000273.1 GCA_902795855.1 uncultured Lachnospiraceae bacterium | reverse complement strand
TAAGGCACTGATAGACCGTCAGCTGCCGCTTTCACTGCCATTTATGGTAAGTGAAAGCGAATCCGGTTCTCATCCGTCACGTTATGATATGTCTGGGAAACGTCATATCGTAATTTCCACTTGTGGTTTTTACACATCTAAGGGAAATTATGGTTCAGTCAATACAATGTTTGATCATTTTCTCGGGAAAGGAAGGTACGAAACTATTTATTGCGGACAGGGAGAATTATTCCGTATTCCCGAGCTTCACAACAGGACTGACGAATATTTAGGTTATGTGAAGACCGCAGGTGAAGAATTTGCCGTAGGAGCTATTAACGCTCAGACAAGAGCAAAGCTTGATGAGTTGCTTTTCCCGAGAGAGACCTTTGAAAAAATGGCAGACGCAAGCTGGGGGCTTGAAAAGGAAACAGGAGAAAAAGAAGACACCTCATATATTTTTACGAAACAAATGGCAGCGCTTTATAATAAAAGCTCATACTCCGGTAAGGATATTGTTCTGGAAATGTGTTACACAGATATAGATAAGTGTTATCAGATAGTTTTGAAAAAAGATGGATACGAAGTAAAAAAAGATAATTTTCTTGAGGCTACGACAAAGATAGAAACCCCCATTACTGTCTGGAAGGATATTGCAGCCGGAAAGATCAGCGGTTCAAAAGCTATGATGGATAATCTTTACCGTGTTAAAGGTGACTTTGATCTGATGCTGAACTGGGACAACTATTTTGGCTCAGGAAGAAGCAGAAAAGAAAAGGAGCCGGAAACCACAAAGTCAGACAAAGGTACGTCTCTTCTTGTGACACTTATTCCGTGGATAACCTTCTGGATAGCTGCATCAATAGATGGCCGCATAGGAGCATTCGTGTCCATTGGTGTTTGTGCAATCGCAGGTCTTGTATTTTTTCGATTCAGAAAGACCGTTTATGATATGATTTCCTCGTCAGCTGTTATTTTTCTATCTATTTTGCTTTTGCTGAAGCCTGAGCTCACAGGAATAGTTCTGCCCAGTTCGTACCTTGCATTTGGTGCAATGTGGTCATTGTCATGCTTTGCCGGAATACCGCTTACAGCATGGTATTCAATGAAAAACTATAATGGTGAAAAAGCCTTTGATAATCCGCTTTTCCTGCGTACAAACCGTATATTGACTCTTTCATGGGGTGTGCTGTATATCATTACAAGCGTGTGGACTTTCTTACTGATGGGTACGCCGGTTTCGATGTACCTTTCCATTATTAACAATATCATGCCGATCCTGATGGGGTTCTTTACAAAATGGTTCCAGAATTGGTATCCTGCACATTACGCTTCAAAGTAATTCGATTAATAACACTGAGCGGTTGCCACTGCTTACTATTCGATATATCATATGGTATAATCTGTCTATAACCTTATAAATAAGTGGAAATATTAGTCATAATGAAAGTGGAGCGTATATGAGCGAATATACATTAAAAAACGGCATGAAGCTGTACTATCAGGAGTTCGGCAGAGGTGAGCCTGATATTTTTATGCATGGATGGACAGCAGCCATAAAATATATTCCAGACCGGTGAAGCGTTTGCAAAGGAAAGCCCACTGTATCATCTATGACCATAGAGGATATGGCGGCAGAAAGGACGCACATCAGGAAACGGTAACAATAGAAAGGCTTGCCTCTGATCTGAATGAATTGATAGAAGGATTGTCTCCTTCTGATGTAACATTGGTTGGCTGGTCTATGGGAGAAAGTGTAGCTATGACCTATATCCGCAATTTCGGCTGTTTTGCACTAAGACAGGTCGTTCTTTGTGACATGACTCCCAAACAGATCAATGATACTGAATGGAAACTTGGCTTATATCAGGAAGATATACAAAAGAAGATATGGAAAGGAATGACGGGAAGGATTTTTTGTATTTATATAATCTGTTTGCAGTTGGTGCAGTGCCAAAAGCAAAGAGGGTTCCCGCATTTATGACGCGGTATCTTTTGAAAAAAGGCTCAAGCACTGTAATGAAACAGTTTTGAGAAGCTTCTCTGATTCCATGAAAGCGTAGGATAATCGGATATAATCAGTAAAATATCTGTCCCGCTGACATATTTTTATGCAGTGCCGGGTTTACTTTTTTCTCCCGGCTTGGCAGACTGGTATAAATATCAGGTTAAAGTTCCGTTCAAGTCTGTTGCTTTTTCTCAGAGTACCCATATGTTTATTAGTGAGCAGCCTGATAAGTTTGCCATGAAAATTGAAAAACTCTTATAGTCTCAGGATAATATGTAAAACACGTCATGCTTAACCGTTAGGCTTGAGTTATTCAGTGTTTATTAATTTTAATAAAAAACACACAAACTAATTTTGCACAGGCAATAATGAGTTTGTGTGTAATTTTATTTAAACCAATTTGTTACAGTATGTATTTCTGCTATATATCCCTCATCATCATTAGGTGTTTCCAGAATAAAAGGAATATTATCCATAACGGGATGCATGGCTATTCTTTTTAATGCATCCAATCCGATTTTTCCCTGACCAAGCTTTTCGTGGCGATCCTTATGCGAACCAAGATCATTTTTGCTGTCATTGAAGT
>CADBMW010000272.1 GCA_902795855.1 uncultured Lachnospiraceae bacterium | reverse complement strand
TCTGCTAAATTTAAGCTGATTTCCTTTTGACGATTCTCTGCCTTGTTCCTTTCTGTTTTCATCAAATAATTTAATCATATTCTACCTCTCTATCTTCAGCCAAAAATGATCCTCCGCCATCCTGCCTTCTGTTTTTTCAATAATAAGAATAGGATCATAGAATGGTATATCCAGTCTTTTAAGTTCCAGCTTCAGCTTATCCCTTGTTTCAGGAAAGCAGCGGGATTTTAGAAATTCCTCATAATCTTCAAAGCTGGGTTCAGTCTCGATTCCAAAAGCCCTGAAAAGAGGATTATCGATATAATTATGAATCATCACCTGGCGGCTTAACTCGTCGACATCTATAATGGTACATACAGTTTTTTCATACATATACCAGATTCGAAGCTTAAGCTCATTTGGAGGAACTTCCAGTTTTTTAGCAATCTGAGGTTTTCGGTTCAGAATCTCAAAAAGAGTAACAATAGGCCCGGTTATCCTGGTGCCATTACTTTCCCAATTCTCAACGGTTCTTTTAGAAGCACACACAAATTCAGCAAACTCCTTCTGTGTCATGGAAAGCGTTTTTCTAAGCTTCTTAATATCCTCGCCGGTAATATATTCATTTATTACATATTTCTTATCCATAATTCACCCATTCTTATTCTTATAATACACGTACGTTCAATAAAACTATTAAATCACATATATTGTGATATATCAAGAGGAAAATATCACAAAATATGTGATATACTTGGTGCTTTATTGAAGTGGCAAACTAAATGGCTGAATAGCAACCCGAGATGCAGGGGTGGTGTAAAGCAACACAAATGAATGATAGGGGAGATATTGTTGCCAGAGATTCTGAAATTGGAGGTGACAAAGCAACACAAATGAATAGAAGGTTGAAAAGTGTTGTTGAGGGTAATGAAATTAGACGATTTAGAGGAATAAAAGGCATCACAAATGCGGGAAATAGGAGAAAATGTTGCCGATGACACGGGGATTAGAAAGGATACTGAAATTAGTTGCAAAGCTGTGGTAAGACTTAATTCCAGTAAAGGGCATGCTCAAAGTGAAGTTTTTACTTAAAAGATATGAATACTTGTTTGAATAATTATTTCTTATTAAAGTGAGATATGATAAAATAGTTGAGGTATGGCGTTTGTTGATCAGCCGGATGTTTTGAAGGCGAAGTATTATAAAAGGGGTTATATATGAAGAAGATACTAGGAAGAGTTTTAATTGTAGTTCCGCCTATTGCGATACAGGTACTATGGTATGTATTTTCGTTTGTGTTTTTAAATAATATTCTCCATGGGAATCTGAGTACGATTTTAACTATTCTTTTTTCAATTCTGGCAGTTATCTTTGTTACAGGTCTTGTGGCAAAAAGAGATGAGAGCTCATACAAGATTTTATGGGCTATGATTATTGTGGCTATGCCAATTCTCGGAGCTATGCTTTATCTGTTCCTGGGCAATAAGGGGACGGGCCGAAAGCTGAAGAAGAGGTTGAAGGATATAAAGCTTGATCCCGGTATGCTGGGAGATATAGTGAAGACGGTTTCACCGGATGAGATAAAGAAGCATAATCTTCGTCTGGGCCAGACTATAGAGCATGTGTCCAAATCTACTGGTTTCCCCATTCTTAAAACTGATACAACAAGATATTATCCCTTTGGTGAGAAGATGTTCGCCGATATGTGCGAGGATCTGAAGAAGGCGGAGAAATATGTTTTCGTGGAATATTTCATAATCCAGTCCGGAGTTTTCTGGGATACTCTGACGGATATTCTGGCAGAGAAGGCTGCAAATGGCGTGGATGTAAGAGTTATGTATGATGACCTGGGAAGTATCGGTACCTACTCGGTAAAGGATATTTCTGAGCTTTCCAAGAAGGGTATTAAATGTATTCCATTTAATCCATTTTTCTTTATTAAGACTCAGCTAAATAACCGGGATCACAGAAAGATAATGGTGATCGACGGAAAGGTTGCCTACAGTGGTGGAGTAAACCTTGCCGATGAATATATCAATGAAAAAGAGGTTTTCGGACGCTGGAAGGATCTGGGCTTCAGACTTACAGGTGAAGCGGTAATGAGCTATGCTTATATGTTTATTGAGTTTTGGAATGCCTTTTCTATAGATAAAGATAAGATCGATGCCGGAATTCTGAAGTTCGAGGGTAAGGGCGGTTCAAATAATGGTTATGTACTTCCATTCTATGATTCCCCTATTCGTGACGAACACACAAGTAATGAGCTTTTCTCGGAAATCCTTTCTACAGCTACGGATTATGTGTGGTTCTACACACCTTATCTCATGCTGGGAGATGCCCTGTTTGATTCATTTATCAGAGCGGCAAAGCGAGGTGTGGATGTCAGAATTATCATGCCGGGAATCCCTGACAAGAAAATGGTATTCAGACTTTCAAGAAGCTATTATAAAGATCTGATGAAGGCGGGTGTTAAGATATACGAATATACGCCGGGATTTGTTCATGCCAAAGCATATATTGCCGATGATCAGATAGCCGGAATCGGAACAGTAAATCTGGATTACCGCAGCCTGTTCCTTCATTTCGAGTGCAGCTCACTTTTCTATAAATCAGATATCATACAGGATCTGAAGAAGGATTATCAGACAACTCAGAAGGATTGTAAGGCTATAACCATGGAAGATATGAAAAAAGGTGCGCTTCATCAGTTTATCGACAATGTTCTGAGGGTGATCGCACCGCTCCTGTAATATGATACCTACATCATAGTATAATCTTTAGATGACATTTTCGTGAAAGGACAATCATCAGATGGAAGCAACTGTTGTACTAAAAAGAAGAGAAGGACGTACCATAAAGGCGGGTGGCGCCTGGATTTATGATAATGAAATAGATGAAATCCGGGGAGATGTAACCGATGGTGATATAGTCCGTGTAGAGGATTTTGATGGTTATCCCATGGGACGTGGATTTATAAATCGAAAATCCAAGCTGACGGTCCGGATGATGACCCGGGAGCCGGATGTTATCGTTGATGATGAATTTATAAGAAACAGAGTTAAAGCTGCATGGGATTACAGAAAGGCAGTAATCGATACATCCTCCTGCAGGATAATATTTGGAGAGTCGGATTTTCTTCCGGGACTT
Source organism: uncultured Lachnospiraceae bacterium (assembly GCA_902795855.1). Classification (GTDB taxonomy): domain Bacteria; phylum Bacillota; class Clostridia; order Lachnospirales; family Lachnospiraceae; genus Eubacterium_Q. Next base: position 8,038 of record CADBMW010000272.1, on the reverse strand, counting down.
GTTGTGGACAAATATGAGGATGTCCTGGTGGTGGAATCCCTGGCACTGGGGATTGACAGATTAAAACCGAAGATTCTTCAGTATCTGCAGGAAATCCTGGCTGAGGATGGAATAAAGATTCGCGGGATTTATGAGCGAAGTGATGCGAAGATCAGACTGAAGGAAGGTATGGAGAGAACGAAGGGATTCATCGGAGAACCCTTTGATACCAAAATCCGTATCACCGAAAATGGTATTCATTATAATGTAGATGTGGAGAATGGACAGAAGACCGGATTTTTCCTGGATCAGAAGGGCAACCGTATGGCGATGCAGAGTCTGGTCAGGAGACTAAAGGCAGCAGGTGAAAGGGTAAAAGCACTGGACTGCTTTACTCATACAGGTTCCTTTGCACTTAACATGGGACTTGGCGGAGCAGACTCTGTACTGGGAGTAGATGCTTCTGAACTTGCCATAGAGCAGGCAAAGGAAAATGCAGAGCTGAATGGCCTTTCAGACAGAGTTTCATTTATGACTGCTGATGTGCTGGATCTTCTGCCTGAACTAATTGAGAAAAATGAAAAATATGATGTAGTAGTTCTGGATCCACCGGCATTTACAAAAAGCAGAGATAAAATCAGACAGGCATCCAGAGGGTACCGAGAAATCAACATGAGAGGAATGCGTCTTACAAGGCACGGAGGGTATTTTGCTACCTGTTCCTGTTCTCATTTTATGGATTATGAGACATTTACCACAGTAATCGGTCAGGCTGCAAAGGCCGCTCATGTAAGACTTCGTCAGATAGAATTCAGAACCCAGGCGGCGGATCATCCATTCCTGTGGTCAGGAGGAGATGAGGGATATTATCTGAAATTCTATATATTCCAGGTGCTGGAAGAGAGGTAGTTTTTAATAATTACAAGAAACGTCGAGGGATAATAAGATGAGATTTAGTGAGCTTTTAAATTCATATATTGAAAAATCTGATATGACAAAAAACAGCATGATCAATGTGCTGAATATTGACCGTTCCACATTCTTTCAGATTTTGAATGGCCGCAGGCTGCCAACCAACAAGCAGCTGATGGACATAGTTGAAAATATAGATGTGGCAACGGTGGAACGTCGCAGACTTATTGACGCCTATGAAAGAGAGACACTGGGCGAGGATATGTATCAGGCTCAGAAATTTGTCCAGAATTCGCTGGATATCATTTATGAGTCAGATTATAAAGAAAAGGATATAAGCATCAGTGTAAAAACCTCAGGTGAAAAAGATGATAAAACACATGTTACCGGAAAGTCCAGCGTCAAAAAGTATCTTCGTCAGCTTATAATCGATGAACTGACAACCGGTGGAAGTATAGATATCTTTACGCCGATTTCTCTTATGGTGGAAATGGATTTATTTCAGATTCTGAGTTTAATGTGCTCAAGCGAGGAGGCACATAACACACCTATCAGACAGCTGGTTGAATTTCCGGTAAGAAATATTTTTACCAATTCTGAGAGTATATCAGTTCTTGGGTTGTACCTGGAATTTCTTCTGAATCAAAATCTTGATTATCATGCATATTATTATTATGCGGACAGCAACCTTTCAACACGAATGGGCGTGTTTTATCCTTACTACATGATCTTTTCAAACAGGGTGATACTTCTGAATGTTGACGGCGACGAACTGATCGATATATCAGATACGGATATCAACAAAGCCTGGAGAGCTAACTTTGAAGAAATTCTTAATTCTGCAGATTCTCTGGTATCCAGCTTTGATAAAAAGGAAGAATATGTTGCCTTACTGGGCCAGAGAGGAAATAAAACTCTGTACATCTTTGAAAAGAGGCCGGGAATCAGTTTCATGATGACTAAGGAATTCATGGATAAATATATTCCTAAGCCTATGCATGAAATGATATATGCCCATGTAAACTGCTTCATTCAGTCAGATTATGTGGAGATAATATCATCCGCCGGAGCCGAAGCTTTCTTTGCTGACAAATGCATAGATGAGGCAGGCTTCAAGCTTCAGGCAGAAGAGCAGGATGTGATGTTTGTTAAGGAATGGATGAAGGAAAGACTTCATAACACTCTGGAAATCCTGGATGCGGAAAAAATGCCCCTCTCTGATAACTGGTCTATTTCAGTGATAGAAGATGAATGCCTTATACTGGTTCCTTATCTTTCAAATGATAAGATCATCTATGTATCAGAAAAAAATATTGTAAAAGCATTTACAAACTTTGCTAAAAATATCTCCAGTGCAGAGGTGCTGCTGGATGATGAAAAAACAACTCAGCTGCTTAAAAACTGAGTCAAATAGAAACGTCCCTATTGACTCAAAAGGAAAAAAGATGAAACAAACACTTAAACTGATCGGGATTGAGAGTCTGTATCTTCTTGCAGTTACTCTGGTTTACCTGATAGCAACAGCTCTTCAATATGTTAAAAAGAAATTCGTAGGTGAGAGTACAAGTTTTATGTTCAATGAATCTGCCTACAGTGTAAATCCCTTCTTTTACATTCTTGGGATTTTGATATTTGCGGCTTTTCTATTCTTTTCATATAAATTGTTTCTCAGACCGCGGATTGACAGTTTATTTAATGGTAAAAAATCAGTTGCGGCTGCATATATAGTAGTGACTTTTATATTTATGTTTGTCATGTTGATTGCAGAGACCCTGGTGTTTGTGTTTGGTATCGGATTTGCAAATACCATAAAGCCGGAGTTTTTGATGTATGTTTCCTGGACCGGGTTCCCAACAGCTGTTTTTCTGTTAATGATTTATTCTATAACATTTGCGATAAAGAGGGATGAATGATGTTAGGTGTGTGTCTGCTTCTTGGAAAATGGTAATCCAGGATTATTATTTATTACTCGACAAATTTTAGACTTAAAAGTACAATATAAACAGATTTGTTTTCAATAATATTCACCAGGGAGATTGCGTTATGTCAGACGAAGAAAAGGTTAATTCATCTGTTGAATCAGAGGAAAAAAATAGTAAGGAAACAAATAGCAGGAAAGCTGGCCAAAAGAAGAAGTTCAGGTGGTGGAGAATTCCTATCTGGATTTTTGTGGGTGCTCTTGTGATTGTGGCAGGATATATAGTTTACCTCTTTGCAACCTACAGCAGAATTGAAGATAATATAGCCCTTACGGTTAATGGTAATGCCGAAGCGGTAGCCGAGACAGGACAAACCTACACAGCCATAACTCATAACTATGGATTCGGTGCCTATACTGACGATTTTACATTTTTCATGGATGGCGGAAAGCAGAGCTGGGCTGCATCTCCTGACAGCGTTAATACTACTATAAATGCCCTTACAGATATAGCCCTTGCAGAGGATCCTGATCTGGTTTTTATTCAGGAGGTTGATACTGATTCAACCAGAACCTATCATATAAATGAAGTTGATATGATAAATGAAAAATTTCAGAGTGCAGATCAATATGACAATGTCTATGATCAGAATTTTCATTCTGCATATTTGATGTATCCCATAGGAGAGCCTCATGGTGCATCAAAATCCGGAATTCTTACAGAGAGTAAATTCAATATTACTTCATCAATTAGAAGAAGTCTTCCAGTGGCAAGAGGTTTTAAGAAGATTCTTGATCTGGACAGATGTTATGATATAAGCAGGATTCCTGTTGAAAATGGAAAAGAGCTTGTTACCTTCAATACTCATCTTTCTGCTTATGGAACAGATGAGGCTCAGGGAAATGCTCAGCTTCAAATGATATTTGATGATATGAAAAAAGAATATGATAAAGGAAACTATGTAATTCTGGCAGGTGATTTTAATCATGATTACACCGGTGAATCAAAGGAATACTTCAATCCGGACAATGATGTAGAACTTAGCTGGACTGTGCCGTTTCCTGATGATATCATTCCTAAGGGATTATCTAAATGTACTGATTATGCCGAGGGACTGGTTCCATCAGCCAGAAATGTTGATGTTCCTTATTCGCCGGAATGTTTCACAGTTATTATAGATGGCTTTATCATTTCCGATAATATCAAATGTACATATGTTCAGAATCTGGACTATGGATTTAAGTACTCCGATCACAATCCTGTTAAAATCCAGTTTGAACTTTTGGACTAGTAGACTGACAAATAAATATCAAATAGAGGTATCAAGGGGTGGAAGAATGGACGACAAGAAAGATATACTCAGTGGTACACAGGAGCTTACGTTGAATGATCTGGTGGAGATTTATCAGACCGATTCGCTGTACAGTAAAGATGATATTAAAATTGAATATACGGATAGTCTCAGAACTCCGGAGGTAATCCTTCAGGAGAAGAGAGCTGCTGAAGAAGAAAGGAAAAGGAAAAAGGCTGAAGAAAACAGGGATTATGACAGAGTCATTTCCAATACCGACCTTCTCAGAGCTGAGGAAAAGGTTGAAAAAAAATGGGACGAGGCTGACATTAGCAAAGACTATTTTAAGGATAAGTACAATGGTTCCTTTTATAAGCTCAGCAACTGGTTTCTAAAGGGGGCTTTGATAATTATTGGCGTATTTGTTGTTCTGGTAGGGGTTTCACTGGTTATCTCTCTTGTGAACAAGAACAATGCGAAATACGGCAAGGATATAACGCATCTTCTTCGATCAGACGAGAAGGAGCTGGCTAAACAGCTTAATCTTGATTTCGAGGAAAGTGACTATTACAAGAAAAAGGTTCCTATGATAACCAACGAAGAGGTAAAGGTTAAGGCTGATGAGGGCTTTGCCACAGTTTATCTTGATGATGAGATGGTTGGAGTGTATTTTGATTCCACCAGTTATAAGATATATGGCTACAAAATAGGCGACAAGTGCAACGAAAATTTCCGTGGGCTTGAATATGAATACAATAAAAAGTATGTAGAGGAAAAAGGCCAGCGAACCGGAAATCTGGATATATACTATCTTTATAATACAAGGTCCAATATAAAGGACTGTATGATAATAGCTGTGGATAAAAGAAAAAAGGTTATAAGAGAAATGGGATATTTCTATGATTACACCACGGTAATGAGCAGGCTGTATAAGTAGAAATTCGATGGATTTAAAAAACTAAATGAATGAATAATGAAAATCGGTCATGAATAAAATGACCGATTTTTCATTTTGTACAAAAATAAAATGACATAAAATTGATATTTTATACAATATGCACAATAAATTTGATAAAAATATGGGAGTTATTATGATTGAATGTGACCGAATATGATTGTATAATGGATTTATTGATGAACGTAGGAGGTGGAATATGGTTTATACCGTAACTTTTAACCCGTCTCTGGATTATATCGTGACTGTTGAAGATTTTAAGCTTGGACTTACCAACAGGACATCATCTGAGTTGATGCTACCGGGAGGTAAGGGCGTAAATGTATCCATAGTTCTCAGTAATCTCGGAATTGATAATTCAGCCATTTATTTCTCGGCTGGATTTGTGGGTGACGAGATCACAAGGAGGATTAAAGAAAGCGGAATCAGCTCGGAAGAGATAAAGCTGAGCAGTGGCTGTTCGAGGATCAATCTTAAGCTGAAATCCATCGATGGAACCGAGATAAACGGGATGGGGCCTGATATCTCTGATGATGACATAAAAGAACTGTATAAAAAACTGGACAAGATCAAGGAGGGGGATACGCTGGTGCTTGCCGGAAGTATTCCGTCTACCATGCCGGAGACAATATACAGTGATATCATGGAATATTTGGAGGGTAAAGGAATAAGGATCGTCGTTGACGCGACAAAGGATCTTCTGATGAATGTTCTCAAATATAAACCTTTCCTTATCAAACCAAATAACCATGAACTGGGAGAGATATTTGGAGTGACACTTGAAACCAGAGAGAGTGTTGTGCCTTATGCACAGAAGCTTCTTGAACAGGGAGCTCAGAATGTGATCGTTTCTATGGCTGGCGAAGGAGCAGCTTTTGTGGCTGGAAATGGTGAGGTACACCTAAGAGAGGCCCCTAAGGGCAAACTTGTAAACGGAGTGGGGGCCGGCGATTCTATGGTTGCGGGCTTCATAGCAGGATATCTGACAGAAGGCAGTCTCCTCCATGCATTTAAGATGGGGCTGAGTACCGGATCTGCCAGTGCGTTTTCAGAATATCTGGCTACAAAGGAAGAGGTTATGAAGGTTTATGAGACAGTAGAATAAAACCTTACAGGCCTTGACGCATTATCGTCAGAAAAGGAGGATCAAAAATGAGGATTACAGAACTTCTGGACAAGAAGAGTATAAGTCTTCAGGCAGCGCCGAAATCTAAAAGCGAATGTCTGGATATGGCAGTCGATCTTATGGCAGCCAGCGGTAAGTTAACAGATAAGGAAGCATATAAGAAACTGGTATATGCTCGTGAAGAAGAGAGTACCACAGGTGTTGGAGAGGGAATAGCTATCCCTCATGGAAAAGGTGATTGTGTCAGCAAGCCCGGACTTGCTGCAATGGTAATCAAGGATGGAGTAGAATATGAAGCTCTGGATGATGAGCCAGTAAATATACTTTTCCTTATTGCTGCACCGGATACAAAGGATAATGTTCATCTTGATGTATTATCAAAGCTTTCAATGATGCTCATGGATGAAGATTTTAGAAACAGCCTCATAAATGCCAAGGATGCTGATGAATTCCTCAGCATCATCGATAAGGCTGATGAGGAGAGAGGCAGTGTTGATGAGAGTCTTGCTGAGACATCTATAGCAGATGATACTTCAGACGGCCTGAAGGTTGTAGCTGTTACATCATGTCCTACCGGTATAGCTCATACATATATGGCTGCTGAAGGACTTGAGAAGGCTGCAAATAAGGCCGGTATCAAGATCAAGATTGAAACAAGAGGATCATCAGGTGCTAAGAATGTGCTCACTGATGCAGATATAAAAGCTGCTGACTGTGTAATCGTTACAGCTGATGCAAAGGTTCCTATGGATCGTTTCAAGGGTAAGAAGGTTATCCAGAGAAAGGTTGCAGATGGAATCAATAAAGCTGATGAGATAATGGGTATCGTTCAGGCTGGCAGTGCTCCTGTATTTTCAGGCGGTGGTTCTGAAGAATCTTCCGAATCATCTGAGGACAAGGGTGGTGCCGGACACAAGATTTATACCTGGCTTATGAATGGTGTTTCACACATGCTGCCATTCGTTATCGGTGGTGGTATCCTGGTGGCTATAGCATTCCTTATTGATACCATAGCAGGCTACGGTGCATCAGGTGGTGGTGACTTCGGTAGTATCACTCCACTTGCAGCACTTCTGAAATATATAGGCGGTCTGGCAATGGGACTTATGGTTCCTGTTCTTGCCGGATATATAGCTTATGCTATAGCAGACAGACCTGGTCTTGCAGTTGGTTTCGTAGGTGGTATGCTTGCATCAAGCGGAAATGCTTCACTTGCAGGTTATACATTTGCAGAGGGAACTCTTGTAGATGGAAAGGCTCTTGGCGGATTCAGCGAATTCCTTTCTAAATTTGCATTCCAGCAGCCTGATGGTGGTAACACTGTTTCAGGTTTCCTGGGTGGTATCATTGCCGGATTCCTTGCAGGTTTCCTGGTACTTGGACTTCAGAAATTATGTGCAAATCTGCCACAGGCATTAGATGGACTTAAGCCAACACTTATTTATCCACTTGTTGGTATTTTCCTTGAAGGCATTATAATGTGCTTCGTTCTTAACCCGCTTATCGGACTTGCAAATACAGGACTTTCAAATATGCTTACATCTATTTCAGATGCAGGTATGCTTACGGTACTGGGACTTATCCTGGGAGCTATGATGGCTATAGATATGGGTGGTCCTATCAATAAAGCCGCTTACGTATTTGGTGTAGGTATGCTTACACAGGCAGCGGATTATCTTAATGCAGGTATGTCAGCAGACGATCCTAAGGTTGTTGCATGTTATGTATCAATGGCAGCAATCATGGTTGGTGGAATGGTTCCACCTGTTGGTATTGCACTTGCATGCTGGATATTCCCGAAGAAGTTTACAAAGGCAGAGAGAGGCTCTGCAGTATCAAATGTAGTTATGGGTGCT
>CADBMW010000271.1 GCA_902795855.1 uncultured Lachnospiraceae bacterium | reverse complement strand
GAAATATATTTTCCGAAAACCTTAGTCTTCTCAAATTCTATCCTGCCCTTTTTCATATATATCCTGTTATTCTTATTTAGGATATATGCGTCTATACCTTTATCGGCAAAGCATTTTAAAAGATAGATAGAACTAAGGGTATGATCCAGTCTGCTTCCTGTGCCTCCCAGGATCACAACCTCCTCAGCTCCCTGCTCTATAACGAAGTGAACTGCATGTTCTGTATCTGTATCATCCTTAATGGGATTTAGCTTTTCTATTCCATCACAGTACTGCAGAATATCTGCATAGCCCTCGCCAATGGAGTCAAAATCCCCTATGGCCTTATGAATGGGCAGTCCCAGTTCATAAAGGTACCTGCAGCCCTTATCTATTCCTATGACACAGGGGTTGTCCAGGCTGTCATATACATTTTTCAGCTGACATAAGTCTACTGTGCCTCCTGCTACCAGAAGATATCTCATTTTATTATCTCCCGAAAGTCTTTTACATTCTTTGTGACGTCATTTTTAAATATGGCAGAACCAACTACCAGTATATTTGCTCCTGCATCCATAACACTCTTTACGTTGGAAAGATTTATTCCTCCATCCACCTCCAGATCAACTGACAGGTTATGTTCATCCAGATAGCTTCTAAGTTCTTTTACCTTATCCAGAGTGGACTCAATAAAGCTCTGGCCTCCAAAGCCCGGTTCCACGCTCATCACAAGTACCATATCAGTTAAATCAAGATATGGATATACTGCACTGACAGGGGTACCAGGATTTATGGCAAGTCCTGCCTTAAGTCCCGCTTCCCTTATCTTCTTCAGAGAACCGGCCACATCCTTTGTGGCTTCAAGATGAATGGTAAATATATTCGCAGAGCTAAACTGCTCAAGAAATCTTACCGGCTCCTCCACCATTAAATGAATATCCATCATTGTATCAGGAAGGATTTTCCTGACAGACTCATATACCGGAGGTCCGAAGGAAATGTTTGGAACAAACATTCCATCCATTACATCCACATGGATCATGTCAGCCCCTGCAGCTGCCGCTTCCTTTAAATTCTTCTCAATATTTCCGAAGTCTATTGAAAGCATAGATGGGGATAAATAATTCATTACCATTTTCTCCTGTCTTTTAGAGTATTATAAATCTGTACATAACTGTTATATCTTTTTTCGGAAATATCTCCTGACTGAACTGCCTCCTTGATCTTGCAGTCCGGTTCTGAGATATGACTGCAGCCTGCAAATCTGCAGCCTCCAAGATAGGGCTCAAATTCTATAAAAAGTCCTTCCAGCTCCGACTCCTCTTTGCAAAGAATATCTATACTGCTGTAACCCGGAGTATCATAGATGAAGCTGTCTTCATCCAGAGGAAGAATCTCAGTATGTCTGGTGGTATTTTTTCCACGTCCTATCTTTTTACTGATTTCTCCAATCTCAACCTTACTGTCCGGTATGAGATTCTTTATTAGTGAGGACTTTCCCACTCCCGAAGGACCTGATAAAACCGTGGATTTTCCCTTCAGAATTTCCTTTACTGCTTCTATACCAAGGCCGGTCTTATTTGAAATGGGATAAACCCTGTAGCCCGCTTCCTGATATACAGAAACTATCTCATTTAATTCCTCGTCACTTACCAGATCTGACTTTGTGATACAGATATATGTCTCCATCTCCTGTTCACGCATATTGGCGAGGAAACGATCCACAAGGCCATAATTTACATCAGGCTTTATGGCAGCAAAAACAAGCACCGCCTGATCAGCATTTGCCACAGCCGGTCTCACCAGGCAGCTCTTTCTTTCATGTATGTCCACCAGAAATGCAGTCCCCTCCTGGTCTGTAGGTTCTATATCCACCACATCGCCTACCAGAGGAGTTATTCCCTGCTTCCGGAAGACACCTCGTGCCCTGCACTCATATAAAGCACTGGCGGCTACTACATAGTAGAAGCCGCCTATACCCTTGATTACTTTTCCCGTTATTATCATATTACTGCTCTTCGTATGTAAGTGTTAATGACTGTGAATAATAATCTGTTACATCTTCACCATCTACAGACATTACAACAAATGATACTGTTCCATCGTTATGGTTCATTCCGTCAAGGGAACCACCTACGTCAATGGTACCACCTGACTCAGTTGTTCTGTATACCTCGTGTACACCTTCAGCATCATTGATATAGATGATAGCTGTTACGGTTGTAGCTGAAAGATCTTCATCATCAGTACTAATTGTTCCGTTTACCTTACCTCTGTAGGTCTTCTTCTCAACACCCTTACTGATTGAGAATCCGATGGTTGTTCCTTCCTTAACCTCGGTATTAGCAGCAATACTCTGGTTGATTACTTCACCCTCAGGAACTGTAGAACTATATTCATAGGTTACATCACCTACTGTAAGATTTGCAGATTCGATGCTTCCTCTTGCTGTTCTTTCAGTCTGTCCTGCAAGATTAGGAACCTTTGTTATCTTCTCCTCAGATCCCTGACTGATATACATTACTATAGGTTCTGCAGCCTTAAGACTTGAGCCTGCAGCAGGATCGGTAGATATAACCTTTCCTTTTTCTATCTCATCATCAAATTTATATGATCTGGTTGGCTTGAAGCCCTGCTTCTCAAGTACAGCATATGCTTCATCCTCATCCATTCCCTTTACATCCGTTACCTGAAGCTCTTCGGCTCCGGCACTGACTGTGATAATGATCTGTGTATCCTTAGCAATCTCTGTGCTTTCTTCTACGCTCTGGTTTATTACATAGCCTTCCTTAACATCTATTGAATTCTCCTGAACGAACTGGTAATTATTCAGTCCCACTTCCTTCAAATCCTTCTCAGCAGCCTTCTGGCTGAGACCTATAAGGTCAGGCATTGGAACCTTTGCTACCTCTGTGGTATCGGTTGAACCCTCCTCAGTAGTAGCTTCTGTTTTATTTGTCTTTCCGAAATTAAACCAGCCTGCCATATTTCCAACAAATACAAATATGAGCACAGCCAGGATGATAGCTGCGGCAACACCGCCGATCATTACAGCTTTCTCAAGCTTTGGATCTACATCGCTCTCATCATCATCCTCATAATCATCTCTGATATAAGGTTCATCTTCGTCATCACTTACTCTCTTCAGACTGCCTCGCTTTGGCTCCGGACGTCTTGGTTCAGCACGTCTCGGTTCAGGCCTTCTTACAGGAGCCTCATACTCTTCTTCATCATCGTCATCATAGGAATACTCATCCTCAGCCTGACGAAGTATAGCCTCTATACGGCTTCTGTCCGGAGATACCTCCGATGATTCAGGAACTACCAGGGTATCATCCACCGGTTCCTCTTCCCTGCGGCCTCTTGCTGCAGAGCCATTTTTAATTCTCTGCATATCCTCAGTAGTAAACTGCTGGGTAGGTGCACCTGTTATGGTAGGAGGTGCTACGATTATATCTATATTAGGATTATCCTTAACTCTGTTAAGATCTGCTATAAGAGCAGCTGCTGTAAGATATCTTCTCTCCGGCTTCTTCTGGGTAGCCTTCATTATAATCTTCTCAAAGCTTGGGTAGATGTCAGGATACAGCTGTCTTGGTGGTATCATATCATTCTGTATATGCATCAGAGCTATAGCTACATTTGTGTCTCCTTCAAAGGGAACTCTTCCTGTAACCATTTCATACATGGTGATACCCAGTGAATAAATATCACTTCTCTCATCACTGTATCCGCCCCTTGCCTGCTCAGGTGATATATAATGAACTGAACCAATACCTGTTGTAGACATGGTTGTAGAGGTAGCAGCCTTTGCAATACCGAAGTCTGTTACCTTAAGATTTCCACTTTTAGATACGATAATATTCTGAGGCTTGATATCTCTGTGGATTACATGATGCTCATGTGCAGCCTCAAGTCCGGATGCTATCTGTATAGAAAAATCTATAGCCTGAGCCATACCAATCTTTCCATTCAGATTTATAAACTCCTTAAGGGTGATACCCTCAACTAACTCCATTACTATGAAATATCTGCCATCATCTTCACAAACATCATATACACTGACAATGTTTGGATGTGTAAGTCCTGCTGAAGACTGGGCTTCTGCTCTGAACTTGGACACGAAATTCTGGTCAGAGCTGTAGTCTGACTTCAGAACCTTAATGGCTACATATCTTCTTAATCTTTCATCCTTAGCACGATAGACGGTAGACATTCCGCCTGTTCCGACAACATCTATTATCTCATATCTATCATCTAATATTGTACCGGGTTTTAACATTTCACACCTCTCTATACAGAAACCACTATAACGGAAATGTTATCATTTCCACCATAATAGTTGGCCCTTCTGATTAATGAATCTACTATCT
>CADBMW010000270.1 GCA_902795855.1 uncultured Lachnospiraceae bacterium | reverse complement strand
TCACTCATCATCGCTTACGCTCCATGTATCAACCACAGAATCCGTGTTGGTATGAGCAAGGCTATGGCTGAGGAGAAGAAGGCTGTAGATGCAGGTTACTGGAATCTCTTCAGATTCAATCCTGATGCAGACAAGAAGTTCACTCTTGACAGCAAGGCTGCTACAGTACCTTATCAGGAATTCCTTTCAGGAGAAGCTCGTTACACAGCTCTTCAGAAGATCAACAAGGATAAGGCTGACAAGCTCTTCGCTATGGCTGAGGAGAACTCAAAGAAGAGATTTGCTCACCTTCAGGGTCTCGTAGATCTCTATGATGGAACAAAGAGCGAGTAATTTCAAAGATAACCTTTAATATAAGGTAAGACATAAGAGCCGGAAAGCAATTGCTTTCCGGCTCTTCTTTAGTTAAATGTCAGTTTTTGTAGAATTTCTTCAACAGTCTAAATATCTGCTCGCTGGTGGCGGCGATATTAATTTTGGCTGTGGCTGGGTCCATGGCTTCGGCCAAGGTACAGTTTCTTCTTATTACCGGGAAGTAGGCATCCACATCCGGAAGCTTGTCTCCGTCGAATCCCGCAGATACGGAACCCACAAGAGCAAATACCGGCTTTTTAAATACCTTGGCTACATGGGCGATTCCCACAGGAGCTTTTCCCAGAAGAGTCTGCTCATCCAGCTTTCCTTCGCCGGTGATTACAATGTCTGCTTCGCTTATATATTTCTTGATATTGGTTTCTTCCGTTACTATTTTATTTCCGGATTCCAGTGATGCACCCAGGAAATATTTAAATGCAAATCCCAGTCCGCCGGCAGCACCGCATCCGGGATAATTTGGATCTATATTGGTATGAAGTGCCTCGGATGCTGTATGGACAAATCTTTCCATCCACTGATCCATTATAGGAATCTCCGAACTGAAAAGTCCCTTCTGAGGTCCGAATACCCTGCTGGCTCCCTCTTTTCCGCAAAGAGGGTTTTCTACGTCGCAGGCAACCCTGAATCTGCAGGCGGAAATGATAGGATCTATGTTTTCGAAGGAAATGGCATGTATAAATTCCAGATCACCACCGGTGACGAAACCATTATCACCGCTTATCAGATTTCCTCTGTCGTCATAGAAACGGGCACCTAAGGCCTGAAGCATTCCTATACCACAATCATTTGTGGCGCTTCCTCCTAATCCTATAATGAAATTTCGGCATCCCATAGCCATGGCGTGCTTTAACATTTCTCCTACACCGTAGGTGGTGGTTTTGTGAGGGTCTCTGTCGATCTCATCTATCAGTGTAAGTCCGGCAGCAGCAGAAACTTCTATGATAGCCAGCTTACTTTCGGTATTGGATCTGACCAGTTCTTCGAATTCAAGCTTATGACCATTTTCTGTCTGGTGTAAGTTGGAATTTTCATTTATAAAGTTATAATCATTCTGAGAGATAATGCCGTATCTGGCTGTGATTTTATTTCCCAGAGGTCCTGTTACTGTTATGTTCTGGAATTCTCCCCCAAGTCCGTCAGTAAGTGCCTGAACTGTGCCTTCACCGCCATCTGCAAGTGGACGTATAGTATATTCTGCGTCCGGTATGGCTCTTTTAAGTCCGGCAGCTGCTGCGGCTCCACATTCCAGGGATGAAAGACATCCCTTCATTGAATCTATTGCAAATACTACCTTCATATGTCCCGTCTCCTGTGTTGTATTTTTTATAGTAACTATACAACCGGCATTATAATTCTGCAAGTAGTAAAAAGATAAAACTGTGTGCTATACTAGTGTTGTAATGATAATAACAGTATAAAAGTAAGCAATTTGGGTGAAATGAAATTGGAAAACAAAACAAATCTGAAAATGGAACTTAGGTACATTGCCATTGATCTAAAATCCTTCTATGCTTCAGTGGAATGTTTTGAGCGTGGGCTTGATCCTCTTACTACAAATCTGGTGGTGGCAGATGAATCGAGAACTGACAAAACCATTTGTCTTGCGGTTTCTCCGTCACTTAAGGCCTATGGTATATCCGGAAGAGCCAGGCTTTTTGAGGTGAAGAAAACTCTGAAGGATGTGGAGAAGAGGACCGGTAAGCCGGTGGAGTTTATTATAGCTCCTCCTAGAATGGCGCTGTATATCAGATATTCCGGTCTTATTTATGATGTCTATCTAAATTATATATCTCCTGAGGATATTCATGTTTATAGTATAGATGAGGTTTTTATTGATGCAGGAAGCTATCTGAAAACCTATAACATGACGGCTCATGAGCTGGCCATTACCATGATCAGAGATATCCTTTCCAAAACCGGGATTACGGCTACGGCGGGGATTGGAACTAATCTTTATCTGGCCAAGATTGCCATGGATATTGTGGCCAAGCATATGAAGGCTGATAAAGATGGCGTCAGGATAGCCGAGCTGGATGAAATGTCATATAGAAAGATTCTCTGGCCCCACAAGCCCATAACTGACTTCTGGCGTATAGGAAAAGGTACAGCCAGGCGTCTGGCTAAGATAAATGTCCAGACCATGGGGGATCTTGCAAGAGAGAGTCTGTATAATGAGGAACAGCTGTACAAAATATTTGGAATAGATGCAGAGATTCTCATAGATCATGCCTGGGGTATTGAGACTACGCGTATGGAGGATATAAAAAGCTATAAGACAGATACCCGGTCTCTTTCATCCGGTCAGGTGCTGAAGGAGCCTTATTCCACGGAAAAGGCCCGGATAATCGTTACTGAAATGACTGAAAATCTGGTGTTGGAAATGGTTAGAAAGGGATTTATTTCTGAATCATTTTCACTGACCATTAACTATGACAGGGAAAATGTGGATAATGACAGTTACCATGGAGATGTTCAGGTGGATTATTACGGAAGGGTGGTTCCGGTGTCATCCCATGGAACAGCAAATTTCGGGAAGCTCACCAGTTCAACTACGGTTATCAGGAATGCAGTGCTTAAGCTTTATGACAGGATTGTAAACCCGGGAGTTACTGTAAGAAGGCTGACTATATCTGCAAATGATATGAAGGAGGAAGCTTCTTCCTATGTTCAATATGATATGTTTACTGATGTGAAAAAGGAAGAACAGGAGAAGAAGCTTCAGAAGGCAATGATAGAAATACAGGATAAATTCGGAAAGAATGCCATGCTTAAGGGAACTGATCTTTTAGAAGGGGCAACAGCCATTGAAAGAAATTCCCAGATTGGCGGTCACAAAAGCTGATACGGCAGATAAGTCTGTCGGAGAAAGCATGTGAATTGAAAAAGATTATGATTGGAGAAATGATATGAATAGTTCAGATTATTCAGATATTATAAATAAAAGCCGTCCGGAGCATAAGGGGGATGATTTTGATCTTAGGCATCCTAAAATGTCCAGGGAAAACAGGGCGAAGATATTTGCACCCTTTGCAGCTCTTAAGGGACATGATGAAACCATAAATGAAACAGGCAGGACACATGTCCTGCCTGAGAATTATCAATCGAATTATGAACCGTAGGTTATTCCTAAAACGAAGAGTACGACATAACAGATTATTACAAGTACGTTCAGGATAAGTCCGATGATACCGATTATCCATCCGGCCTTAGCCTTACCACTTTGATTTCCTGCATTTATAGCCTGCTTGGAAAGAACCATTCCTATAGGTGCAAGGATTACACCAAGACAGCAGAAGACAAGTGAAAGTATGGAACATACAAGACCTCCTGTTGCCTTTCCGTCTTCAGGTTCAGTTGTTGCATATGATGGAGTAGTGTTACCATATACCTGGCCACTTGCATTATATCCGCTGGTATTGTAGTTCTGGCCAGCGTTATATGACTGAGGACCTGCGTTATATGACTGATCTCCAAAGTTCTGACCACCAAAGTTTTGATTTCCAAAATTCTGATCACCAAAGTTCTGAGCTCCAGCATTGTATGTCTGGTCTCCAAAGTTCTGATTTCCAAAACTCTGATCCGGATTACCCATATATGGATTTGAATTATCCTGCTGATCGGTTGCACCAAAAATATTGGATGAAGCAGTAGGATCTCCTGAGTATGGGTTGCTATTATCCTGAGCAGGAGCACTTCCAAATGGGTCCTGAGCAGGGGCTGAGCCGAATTGATCCTGAGTAGGAGCGCCTCCCATAGGGTCCTGAACAGGTGATGCATATGGATCAGCAGCAGGTGCAGGATCTCCTGAATATGGGTTGCCATTATCCTGAGCAGGAGCGCTGCCAAATGGGTCCTGAGCAGGAGAACCGCCGAATGGGTCCTGAGCAGGAGTACTTCCCATAGGGTTCTGAACAGGTGATCCATATGGATCAGATGTTGGAGTCGGTTCTGAACCATAAGGATTCTGGTTTATATTATTTTCGTCCATTTTTGTACCTCCAAATAATAATCAAAATTTGACACTTATATCATTCTATATTTATATATCACTTTTGTCAAACATAAAGAGTTTGTCTAGGACCTTCCGTATAAAGAACCTGGCTAATTCTTTCCATTTACCTCAGTCATGAGTATGTATCCGTTTTCATCCAGCCATTTTTTTTGTTCCTTATAATTTGGAAGTACATTTTCAACCGTCTTCCAAAATTCAGGAGAGTGATTCATTTCCTTTCTGTGGCATAATTCATGAACCACCACATAATCAAGTACTTCTATGGGTGCTCGCATCAGTGCCAGATTAAAATTCAGATTTCCTTTTTCACTGCAGCTTCCCCATTTGGTTTTTTGATTACGTATAGTGACCCTTCCATAGTCCACACCTATAAGAGGAGCGAAATGTCTGACTCTTTCAGGGATGACCTTTTTAGCATGGGCTGTCAGTTCCTTTATTTCAAGCTCGGACATAGGTCTGATATCACGAGTTACTTCCTGCCTGGTCTTAAGTCGCTCCACATGCTTATTAATCCAGTTTTGATTCTTGTCTATAAAATCCTGGATGGCCTTGTTGGACATTCTGATGGGCGCACGAACCACAACCTCATCGGCATTCTTTACCTGGATGGCTACAGTCTTCCTTTTCGATTTTATTATCTTCACATCCATGTTGTAATTATAACAATACATGGAAGATAAATAAATAGTTAAAAAAATAGACAATAGCTAAATGAAGGTTAATATGTTACTTTTATATGCTCGCCAGTTGCGAGGCTATTATGAGTCAAACAGAAACGTCCCTTTTGACTCATAGGAGAGATTGTGGTGTACATACCCGCCGGACATATGGTATAATTACGTTAACTATGGACTGGGGTAATTCATATAGGTGGTTACTATGAAAATAGATGTACAATTATGTGGGCTTGCAATAAATTTGGTACTGCTATATTTCATAATAAAGCATGAAAGTGTAGGACTGTTCAGTGAGAAGGTGTTTAAACTCTGTATAGCTGTCTACACTTCTTGTGTTGTGTTGGATATCCTTTCTATAGTAGTTATCGCATATGATACCAAATATCCGGATATGGTTGTTATGGCCGTATGCAAGCTATATCTGTGTCTTATTGTCACCACCGGCTTCTGTGGATTTTTCTACACCTACAGTGATATCCTGCATTTGCGGGAAAATGATATGATGAAAAAAGGCCTGCTGGGTTTTCTGGCCTTTGGCTGTTTCTGTATCATAGCACTTCCGGTAAAATATCATCATGAGGGAAGTACTATTTATACCTATGGCGCTGGAGTTATTGCTACGTATATCTTCGCTGCAATTTTCATTGTTTGTACTATCATATGCACATATAAATATGCAAAGCATATGAGCCTGCACAGAAGACGGGCGATTCGTGCCTGGATGTATATTGAAATTGTGGCAGCTGTAATCCAGTTCTTTAATCCTGAACAGCTTATTGTAGGATTTGCATCTTCCCTGGGACTTTTCATTCTTTATTCGGAACTGGAAAATCCGGAGGTTTATCATGACCGTCTGGCAGGATGCTTTTCCAGAGATACCTTTAGTATGTATATCAAGCAGGTATATGCAGATATAAGAAAGTTTTCCAGTATTATTGTATGTAACAGTGATGAGTGGAAAATGGAAGAGGAGCAGGCCAGAAGAATACTGGTTTCTATGGCAGAGTTCTTAGGTTCCTTTGGAGAGGCCAAGCTTTTCAGACTTGATGCAAATGATTTTGTTCTTATCTACGATAAAAAAGAACAGGAAATGAATGAGATAGAAAGTGCCGTTAATCTTGATATTATAAGGCAGAGATTCAGTAAGGGCTGGGGCACTGATGAACCGGTCATTACAAAATTCCTGTACATTCCAAATAATAGCACTGTAAGTTCCCAGGAGGAATATATCGCACTGTATCAGAGATACAGAGACAGCTTTGAAGCTGATGAGATATCCAAAACACTGGATGAAACTGCCGGAGAACGAATCCGTGAATTTAATCAGATGAAGCAGGAAATTAAGAATGCCCTCAAAGAGGAAAGGATAGAAGTTTTCTATCAGCCTATTTATTCCATAGAAACAGAAAAATTTGTTTCTGCGGAGGCTCTTGCAAGAATGCGCGGCAAGGATGGCAAGCTTGTGATGCCGGGTAAATTCATTCCTGTAGCTGAAGAGACGGGACTTATTTCAGCCATCGGTGAAAGAGTATTTGAAATGACCTGTAAATGCATAAAGGAAAGAAACCTTGTGGAAATGGGAGTTCATTATGTGGAGGTCAATCTTTCAGTTGCACAGTGTGAGAACCCTGAGCTTTCGGCAATCTATGATGAAATAATGAAGAAAATAGATCTTAAGCCGGAATATATTAATCTGGAGATAACGGAGAGTTCCACTCTTTCACAAAGATCCATACTTCTTGATAACATGAACAAGCTGATGAATATAGGATGTAGCTTCTCACTGGATGACTTCGGAACAGGTGAATCAAATCTGAATTATATAGTTGATATGCCTGTTAAGATTGTCAAGTTCGACAGGTCTATGATCCAGGATTATTTCAGTAATGATCGTGCCAAGGTTGTTATGAAGGCAACTGTTGGAATGATAAAAGAGCTGGGACTTAAGATTGTGGCAGAAGGAGTTGAGACTGAAGAACAGGTGGAAGGAATCAAGGCCCTGGGAATAGATTATATACAGGGATTCTATTTCTCAAAGCCTCTTTCTACAAATGATTTTGTCAAATTTATAGAGACGAAAAATGCAAGTTAAAACTATACAGAGCTTTCGTGGATAGTCTGCGAAAGTTCTTTTTATGAAAAATGATATCTAAAGATTAAGGAGGAAACCAAGTGAATATACCAAATGATCCCATTATGCTTATGAGCTTTCTGAATACCCAGCTGAGAGATAATTATCCATCTCTGTCGGAGCTTGCCCAAAGCTATGGCATTTCCGAGGATGAAATACTTCAGAAAATGGAAGCTATAGGTTATAAATATGATGTGGATAAAAACCAGATGATAAGAAGCATAGTTTAAACTATTTCAAGTTATTTGTTATTGCTTATTAGGATGAAATCATATATAGTTATACTATTCTAACGAAAAGGAGATAAAGAAATGAGTAAGAAACCAGTGGTTCTTATGATACTGGATGGATATGGAGAATCAGACATTCAGGATTCAAATGCAGTATATATGGCTAAAACGCCTGTTATGGATAAGCTTAAGGCAGAGTGTCCTTACAAGAGAGGCTTTGCTTCAGGTATGGCAGTAGGTCTTCCTG
Source organism: uncultured Lachnospiraceae bacterium (assembly GCA_902795855.1). Classification (GTDB taxonomy): domain Bacteria; phylum Bacillota; class Clostridia; order Lachnospirales; family Lachnospiraceae; genus Eubacterium_Q. Next base: position 445 of record CADBMW010000270.1, on the reverse strand, counting down.
ACGGCCAGATGGGTAACTCCGAAGTTGGACACATGAATATGGGATCCGGAAGAATCATTTATCAGGATCTGACACTTATTACAAAATTCATAGAGGATGGAGATTTCTTTAAGAATGAAGAGCTTCTTCATGCTATAAATAATTGTAAAGAAAATAACAGTGACCTTCATCTTTGGGGACTTCTTTCAGATGGTGGTGTTCATAGTCATAACACTCACCTTTATGCAATCCTTGAGCTTTGCAAGAAGGAAGGTTTTGAAAATGTATATATTCATCCATTCTTTGATGGAAGAGATACACCTCCTGCTTCAGGTAAAGATTATCTGCAGGAGCTTGTTGATAAGACAAAGGAAATCGGCGTAGGTAAGGTTGCTTCTCTCAGCGGACGTTACTATGCAATGGACAGAGATAATAACTGGGATCGTATTCAGAAGGCTTATGATTC
>CADBMW010000269.1 GCA_902795855.1 uncultured Lachnospiraceae bacterium | reverse complement strand
TTTTCAACTATATTGTTTACTCTTGTACCATTAAGACCAACGCATGCACCTACAGCGTCAACATTTGCATCATTTGAGTAAACAGCAATCTTTGTTCTGGAACCTGCTTCTCTTGAAATGCTCTTGATCTCAACAGTTCCATCAGCAACCTCTGCAACTTCTCTCTCGAAGAGTCTCTTTACAAGGTTAGGATGTGTTCTGGATACTATTATTCTGAAGCCCTTCTGGCTTTCCTTTACATCAACAACATATACCTTGATTCTGTCGCCTACTCTGTATACCTCACCAGGTATCATCTCTTTTTCACTGAGTATAGTCTCTGTGTGATCATCAAGGCTTATTCTTACACTGTTATCCTGAATTCTCTGGATTACACCTGTAAGTATATCATCCTTTTTATCTGAAAACTTAACGAAAGCAGATATCTTCTCACTTTCCTTAATTGCCTGAACTATGATGTTTCTTGCCTTCTGAGCAGCAATTCTACCGAAATTCTGTGTAGTAGTCTCAACTGTTATCTCATCATCTACCTGTACGTCAGGATTAAGCTTTCTTGCGTCATCAAGACTGATTTCATTAGGTGACATAGGTGCATCAGGTACAACAACCTTTGCAGTAAATATCTGAATCTCACCTGTTTCACGATCCATGATTACACTGAAATCTGACTCCTTACCAAAATCCTTTTCACAAGCAGCCTGTACAGACTTCTCAATTGCATCCATTATAAGATCTTTACTAATGTTTCTTTCCTTTTCAAGCTGGTTTAATGCCTCGATTATTTCTGACATTTTTGATTTATCCTCCTCTTTATTAATCCACAAAAGCAAGCCTGAGACTGCTGATGTCTTTTTCGTTTATAGTTATATCTTTATCTTCGAGGGCAAATACAAATACTCCCTCATCGAAAGACTTAAGTTCTGCTTCAAATTCTTTTAGACCATCTAATGATTTATAAAGCTTAACATCAACTCTTTTGCCGATACTTCTCAGATAATCTCTTTCTTTTTTAAGCTTTCTTGTAAGCCCGGGTGAACTGACCTCAAGTATATATGCATCCTTAATGAAATCCTCTTCATCAAGCTTCGTTTCAAGGCTTCTGCTTATATCAACACAGTCATTGATATTTATTCCGCCTTCTTTGTCAGCATACACTCTGAGATACATGTCCTGTCCTTCTTTTACATACTCTACATCCCAAAGCATATAGCCACCGGAATCAAGTATAGGCATAACAAGCTCTTCGGTACGTTTTTCGATATCCTCTCTCTTCACGCCTGTCTCCTTTAGTTTTAGTAATCAGGAAACACTTTATTCAAATCAGTTCCCCAATTATATGAAAGAGTGGGTTCCTTGGAACCCACTCTAGTTATTACTATATAAGTCTACTGTATTGTAACACAAAACGTGCTAAAATCAAGCATTTTATGTAAATTCAGCATCAATTCATAATTTGGTCAGATTTCTATGAGATTTTTAGGAGAATTGGCTAGATTTCTGCAGCCATCTTCCGTTACAACAACCATATCCTCTATTCTGACTCCTCCAAATCCCGGAATATAAACTCCGGGTTCAACTGTCTCTATCATGTTTGGAACAAGAATCGTCTCATCTCTTGTATTCAGAGAAGGTGATTCATGTATATAAAGTCCCACACTGTGTCCAAGCCCATGGCCAAAATATTCACCATACCCGTATGAAGAGATCACATCTCTTGCAACTTTGTCTACATCACAGCATCTCATACCTGCCTTAACAGCATTGATTCCTGCCAATTGAGCTTCCAAGACAATTTCGTATACCTTTTTCTGTTCATCACTTGCTTTACCAAGAACAACCGTTCTGGTCATATCGGAGCAGTATCCCTTATAAATACAGCCGAAATCCATGGTTACAAAGTCTCCATTTTCAAGAAGCTTATCACTTGGTATAGCATGTGGCATGGATGAATTGATTCCGGAAGCACATATTGTATCAAAAGAAAAACCTTCGGCACCATGTTTCTTCATTCGGTACTCTAGCTCCGCCGCAAGTTCCTTCTCAGTCA
>CADBMW010000268.1 GCA_902795855.1 uncultured Lachnospiraceae bacterium | reverse complement strand
ACCATGGATGTTACCGATACCACAAGCAAGCATATCGACACCAAGATCGTTGATCATCTTGCACTCTGCAGGATCTGCGCACTCACCCTGTGATGAAACGCCATCCTCTTCACCACCGATTCCACCAACTTCTGCTTCGATTGAGATACCCTTCTCACGGCAGATAGCTACGAGCTCTTTTGTCTTCTCGATATTCTCATCGATTGGAAGTGAAGAACCATCAAACATTATAGATGTGAATCCAGCTTCGATACAAGCCTTAGCACCTTCATATGAACCATGATCAAGGTGAAGTGCTACTGGAACTGTAATTCCAAGTGACTCATCCATAGCCTTAACCATAGCTGAAACTGTCTTAAATCCAGTCATATACTTTCCTGCACCCTCAGATACTCCAAGTATAACAGGAGTCTTAAGCTCCTCACACTCAAGCAGGATTGACTTTGTCCACTCAAGGTTGTTGATGTTGAACTGAGCAACTGCATATCCACCTGCAACAGCCTTCTCAAGCATTTCTTTTGCTGATACTAACATTTCGTTACCTCCATTTTTTTATTACTGCCCATAGGGCAATTTGTTTCGTAAATAAGATTATAACCCAAACCGGATATTAAAACAACAGAAAATGTTAAATACATCTAACAAAGAGTCTTTAGCCCCTTTTATCAGAATCCTTCAACTCTTCTCTGTCTTCTTACTTCAAGTCTCTTCTTGGCACCTTCCCATTCAGCCTTTTCAGCTTCAGTTTCAGGAGTCAGTCCATAGCGAAGAGGAAGAGGTCTGCCCTTTTCATCTACATAAACCTCTGTGAAATACGCCCGGTTTATTACTCTTCTGATTCCGGTATTTCTCTCTTCAACGTAGACATCAACTCTTACTTCCATTGATGAACGGCCCACATATGTAAGTTTGGCTCTGATGACTATTATTTCATTTATAAATGCGCCTTTTTTAAACTGAAGATTATCTATAGCTGCAGTGGTAACAATACCTCCGCAATGGCGTATGGCTGCGATTCCTGCAACCTGATCCATCCATTCCATAAGTCTTCCACCGAAAAGACGGTTACTTCCATTTATATCCTCAAACTGTATGCACTTCATCCATTCCGTACGGGAATCCTCAACAGTTTTATATGATTCGTATGCCATACATCTCCATACCTTTCTAAACTATCACAAACAACTTTATAATCATACACATGAATCTTATACTTTTCAAGAATGAAATCTAAATAAATCTTTAATTCTCCGGCACTTCCAGAATATAACCTACTTTAAACACGGTTTTAATATACTTTGGTTTTGAAGGTTCATCCTCAAGCTTCTCTCTCAGCCACCTTATATGTACAGTAAGGGTGGAGGCATCCACTTCACTGAAGGCTCCCCATACCTCTGAAATGAGCTTGTCCTTATCAACTGCATTATTCTTATTTTTCGCAAGATAAGCCAGCACATCAAATTCCTTCAGGGACAGCTGCACCTCTTTTCCACCTCTGGTCACAGTTCTGGATGTGATATTTATTTCCACATCTCCTAAGTTCACCTTCTCTTCGCTGTCAGCCGCTCCATAGGTTCTTCTCATAAGTGCATTTATCCTGACCAGCAGCTCTTTCATGGAATAGGGTTTGGGAAGATAATCATCTCCCCCCATTTCAAAACCATTTATCCTGTCATCCAAACTGGTTCTTGCGCTGGCAAAAATCACCGGCACATTGGAAACCTTACGCAGCTGCTCGCATACCTCAAAGCCTGTTCCATCCGGAAGATTGATGTCCAGAAGAATCAGGTCGAAGCGCTTATCAGTCAGAACCGTAAATGCTTCATCCGCACTGAAAGCCTGATGTACCTCATATTCATATTGTTCCAGCATATCCTTTGTTATGTCGGATAATGCCACATCATCATCTATTATAAGTATTTTTCTCATTTTGCCAGTACCGCCGTAAATGCTATCATAAGAATGGTTATAGTTACCATGGATACAACAGTGGTAACTGTAATTGCTGTCGAAAGGGTTTCTGTATCTTCTCCTATTTTTTCAGACTGGATAAGGGGCAGATTTCCCACCGGCATCATTGCCATAAGTGAAAATCCCAGCACCGTCAGTTCATCACAGCCCATAGCTCTCAGAATAAAGAACATTCCAATAGGAAGAAGTACAAGTCTGAGAATAATATAGCCCCAGATTCTTATGTCCTTAAAGCCTTTTCCCACACTTGATCTTGCTATGGAAACTCCCAGGAGCATCATGGAAAGAAATACCGTAGCATTTCCTACATAGGTTATACTATTGCTGATGATTGGGGGCGGTGTAAATTTGAACCAGCACACCACCAGACTGAGCACTGCCATTATGGTTCCGGGACTCAGCACGTTCTTCAGATTCATTTTTTCTTTTCCATTGCTGAGTACTATGATTCCGTGAGTATAAAACAGCAGACAGTACATAACGTTACAGACTATGACATAGAGAATGGCCTTGGGCGGAAGGATTGCTCTCGCAACCGGAATTCCGATAAAGCCTACATTCGTATAAACAGTCATAAGGTTATAGAATCTTCTTTTGTCCTTTTCTACCCTCAGGATGATAGGAAGGACAAATCCCAGCAGCATGAGTCCCAGGTAAAAAATGGCTCCCAGAACTACGGCTATGATAAGATCCTCATGAATGGCTGATACATTTCCGGAAAGTATCGACGAAAGAATAAGTGCAGGATTACAGATATCCATTACGATGGTCGATATTTTCTGGGACACGTTATTATCTACTATTTTTCTTTTATATACATAGATTCCGATTGCAACAAGAATGACGATCACGCCCATCTGCTGCAAAACTATAGCACTACTCATATTATTTTATATCTCCTAATAATTCTATGGCTCTTCTTTTTTATTCAGGCCCTGACACATTTCCAGTTCCATCATAAACATTTCATAGGCATCATCTTCCCACATAAGAAGTGGAGCATTTTCGCCTCCGCCATTTGTACTTCTTCTCATGGCCGCATAGGATGACTCGCCGAATTCCAGAAGGTCCAGCTTGTTCAGCGGAAGTCCCTCACTTGTACTGATCCGGCAGAAGTCCGCCATAGAGGTTTCAGAATTCTTTGTATCAAGAAGTCTCTGTCTCAGCGTATCATCAGCCAGAGCTTTTTCTTTTAATTTTTCTAATATTTCTCCTACTTCCATATTTTCTCCTTATATTACATTACCTGTTACTTTCATTTTAATGTAAGCACCACATCAAGGCCGGGATTTTTGTTTATCATCATCATGCTGCCACCCATTTTTGACATAAGCTCGCTGACAATATAAAGTCCCAGGCCGGAACCATTTTCGTCCCCTGCATTACGCCCCCGATAAAACTTACCGGTGATAAATGGAATCTCATCCTCATCTATTCCCGGACCAAAATCTCTGAAATGAAGCTTTATCTCATCTCCTGTTTCCAGCAGAATCTCAGTGTCGGTCTTTGCATACTTGTCAGCATTATTCTTTAGATTTTCGATTATCTGAAGCAGTCTCTTTGGATCAGCATTTATCATCACCTTTTCTTCAGCAGACTCTATATCCACAGTGTCTGAGTTTCCAAAAGCCGCCTTTATGCTGCAGGAATCATCGACAAAGAGTTTCTTAACCTCATCCTTCAAAAATGCAACAAGGTCAATTTCACTTTCCTTTACTTCAAGTCTGTTCATTTCAGAAATAGAATGGATAAATAGATCATTTGTAAGATTCGTCACTTCATCGCATTTATCCATAATGGTCTTCAGATACTTCTGTCTCTTCTCCGGAGTATTGTCCATGTTAGCCTCTAGAGCCTCACTGTAAGCTCTGATTGAAGCCACCGGAGTTTTTATGTCATGAGAAAGAGTCGCGATAACAGTTTTGTTATTCTCTATGGCTTCCTTCTCCACAGATCTGGCCTTCACCAGTTCTTTTCGCATGTTTTCGAAGGCCCAGGTGAAATCTCCAAAATAGTTTTCTCTTTCCATTTTAAGAGGTTTATCCAGATTTCCCTTTGCCACTTCCATTGCGTAGCCCTTCATCTTTCTGAAGGGACATAAAACACTTCTGTCCAGATAGATCAGGACAGTAATAACTCCAAGTATGCTTATGATAAGCGGCAATATGATCAATACCATCTTTTCTTTATTCTCTGACTGAGCTGACTGATAATCGTTTTTAAGAGTGTTGCAGGCCTGAGCTGCATGCTCCGAGTCACCATTAGCTATGCTATGTTCGATCTCATTTACCAGCACAACCTGATTGTCTACCCGTGATTCTTCATCTTCTCTGTTTTTCTTCAGATATTCAAAGACATATACAGATACAAGAACAATCAGCAGGGTATACACTATCGCTATAATGATAAATTTTTTATTCATTTAAAATTCCTCTGTAAATAGCATTTAGCAAATCGTTTCTTATTGTATCATAAAGCGCCGTTTTATGATACTTAATAAAACAGCGCTTTACATTAGATTTTATTCTGTTATAAGCTCTCTTGAGCTAAGTTTTTTAACTTTTCTTGATGCTATGTAGCCTAATACCAGATAGCATATGGAAAAAATAACAATTGGTTTTATAAAGAACATGAGGCCATATTCCAGCTCAACATGAGGAATTCCGAAAAGAGAGAATATAGCTTCCATCAGATCATCTGAATATAGTCTGCTGAGGATTACACCAAAGACTGAACTGATGAGACTTATTATCATGAATCTGAGGGCAAACTGTCGTCTTACTCTTCTAACGCTGAAGCCTGTAGCTCTCAATATTCCAAGATCAGTTCTTTCCTGGATAAATGCTTTAGAGCATACCATAACTACTGTTACAAGAGCGAAAGCAATGGACAAAACATATATAAGAAGCTTTGATCCGTTTGCTGCAGTATAAAATTCATCCACAAACAAGGCATTTTCGTCGTCATAGTCCTGGTATTTGACTTCTATGTCATCTCCATAAGTATCCTTAATTTCCTTCTCTATTTCCTTACCTCTGGAGGTATCCTTCAGCACCAGTCCATGCATATTAAGCTGTTCCACAGTATACGCTTCTTCGCCGGGGTCCTTGAGCCTGTCCAGGCCGGCAAGGGACATGGATATTGCTTTTCCTGTATCATTCATGGTCTGGAAAATTCCAACCACCACATATTCTCCGTTATACTTATTCCTGCCAATAGTTACGTTATCGCCAATGTTAAGATTCAGAAGCTTGCTAACCTGCTCTGTAATAACCACCTCGTTATCATACTTAACCTCTCTGCCTTTATAAACTGATGAAAGATTCTCAGGATAAGCCTTCACTATGCAGCAAAGGCTTTCGCCATTTACGGACAGATAAATGTGGGATTTGGAAACTCGATCTTCAATCTCTGTATATTTATTTACTATTTTCTCAATATCAGAATTCTTAATATCTGCTTCCAAATTAGTTCTGGCAAATTCCAGGTCAAAAAATGGTTCTCCCATTGCGGCCAGGGCTGTTCTTGACTGAATGAAACCACTCATCAGCTCTACAGTAATGATGGTGAATAAAAGCAGCGCCGTAACAACTACAGTGCTTATATATCTCTTAGGGGCTGAGGTAATCTGACGAAGTCCCAGCCAAAATCCCAGACACTTTTTACCGATTGGTGCATTCATACGACTGTCAAAATAAAAGTCATCACGTCCGTTTGTGATAGCCTTAACCGGCGTTGTCTTTGAAACCTTTCTGGTAAATACATAGATATAGATGAATGTAACTACAAAGAGTACAACCGCAAAGAGTATGCTTTCCACAACCGGAAGATTTTTCTCCGGAAGAATGGCTGTAAGCTTAAAGAATATTCTGCTCATCCATCTTTCAGAAGGGACTGAGATAACAACTCCCAGGATTATTCCAACCAGTTCTACCAGCAGATACTGAATTATATATACAAACCTTATCATCCTATCTGTGAAACCCTGGCTTTTTAGAATTCCAAGATTTGTATATTCTATCTCCATTTCAGTACTTATGTTATGACCTGCAACTATCAGGAAGATTGCAAAAAGAAGTATGGCAAATCCTGTGATTACAGCAAGGATTATCATGATGAATAGTCCTGTATAATGCTCTGCAGCTTCTCTTGTAAGAGAAGCCGTAGCCATGTCATCTATGCCTGTACTCAGATTCAGATTTCTAAGAAATATTGCCGAAGACTCATCTGCTTTGTCCGAGGGAAATATATATACATCTTTTCCTATGGCCCAGTAATCAGTTTCCGGATCAAGAATGCTGTCCTTGCAGGATGCATATATTTCATTAAAATCCTCTTCGCATAAAAATACCTGCTTGTATCCCACAATGGAGGAACCCATATAGCATTCCTGAACAAAGCCCTTAACCGTAAATTCTCTTTCTCCAGAAATAAACTCTGCTTTTAGTTTAGCTCCTACTTTGGCGTCCAGCCTATTTTTAAGACCATAAGGTATATAAATCTCCCCTTTTTTCAAAGCTCTTGCCTTATAATCAGGAGTTCCCGGCATAATCAGTTCCGTAACATCTTCATTAAATATAGGAACAGTTTCAGGCATTTTTATCATAAAATAGGAATTGCCATCTTCTTTATCATCGATGGTAATATTAATTCCTACAAGTGAATCATTTATTTCAAGATGATCTACCGTCTCATCCGCTTCTACTTTTTTTATTAATTCATCCGAAAGCGAGCCATTTTTAAAGTGTTCATAAACCACGCCCTTATCTTCTATTTCAAATGCTTTTTTTATAGCAGCATCGTAGTTTTTTCTTACTCCCAGCATAGTTATAACACTTATTACTATAAGCATCGTAAGAAGCATGAACCCCAGCATGATACCCTTCCTGTTTCGGATGCCGGCTTTTACAAGTGTCCAGATTTCCATATCATTCCTCCTACCAATCAAGCGATTCTAACCAGGCATTAACCTGTGCTTCACGAGCCTTGTTACTTTGGAGTAATTCTCCATTTTTATCCTTTTCTCCATAATTTGTAAGCTCCAGCTCGCCTACAATATTACCGTCATCAAGATAGAGAATTCTATTTCCTCGAATAGCCGCCTTTATGTCATGAGTTACCATGACTATGCTCTGACCTTCGTTATTCAGCTCCGTCAGAAGATTCAGAACCTCAGTTGTATTTCGTCTGTTAAGAGCGCCGGTGGGCTCATCTGCAAAAAGAAGTTTCGGATCATTTACTACTGCTCTTGCTATGGCACAACGCTGCTGCTCACCACCGGATACTCTGGATGGCAGATGTGTTCTCACCTCTGACAGTCCCATTCTGTCTAAAAGCTCCTCTGCTTTTTTCTTCGTGTCAGCTGCGCTTCTGTTCTTATTCAGATAACCGGTAACGGCAACATTTTCCATAAGACTCAGATTACTTACCAGATGCATCTGCTGAAAAACAAAGCCAAATTCAGTAGATCTGATCTCACTCATTTTCTTTTCTTTTAAAGAAGTTATGTCAACCTCACCTGAATCCTTCTTATAAATAACCTGTCCTGCTGTGGCATTGTCCATTCCTGACAAAGCATAGAGCAGCGTTGATTTTCCTGAACCTGAGGATCCCATTATCACCGTAAAATCACCACTATATATATCTATATTTACGTTGGTGAGAACTGTTGTGATGTCACCGTTGTTTGCAAAGCTTTTTTGAACATCCTTTGCGGATAAGATTATGTCTTTCATCTTTACCTCTCTTTATGTGATATATTTGATTTTTCTACCTTTTGTTTATTATTTTAAAAAGGTATTGCAAATCTGTTATTTACAATACCTTTATACCTTAAATGATATTAAGAAGTCCTTAAGAAGTAAAATTCATCTTGGTTTTCTTTATATTTTTATATCATACCCTCTTTTTTCAGATAATCAAGAAATGCTCCGCAGCCTTCAAGGACATCCCTGTAGGTTTTTTCAAAATCACCGGTATACCATGGATCCGCAACACCTCGTGGATGATCTGTAAAATCCAGCAGCAGATGAATCTTGCCATCTCGGTCATCCCCCAGAATTCTTGGCATCCATTTTTTATTCAGATCATCCATTCCGATAATGAAATCAAACATCTTATAATCCGACCTGGTTAGAAGCTGCGCCGTTTTGCCTTTACATGATATGCCATGTTCAGCCAGCTTATCCCTTGCCGGAGCATAAACCGGATTCCCCTTTCCATTCCAGATTTCATCCGTATGAGTAGCTCTGGACTCAATATGGAACTTGTCTTCCAGTCCCTCTTTTTTCACCATATCTTTTAATATAAATTCTGCCATAGGGGAACGACATATGTTGCCCCAGCAGACGAATAGTACATTTATCATTAGTATAAAATCCTTATCATAATCATTTTTTCTTTTACGACTATTAGCTATATCTTATTCATTAATCAACCAAAAAATT
>CADBMW010000267.1 GCA_902795855.1 uncultured Lachnospiraceae bacterium | reverse complement strand
TTGGCAATAGCCTGCATAATGAGTGCATTATGAAGAGGCGTTATCAGAGTATCTCCCTGACCTATGACAGTCTGTGGAATCTCAGATATATCACTATCCCCTGTAAGCTTAAACTGGGACCGGGAATAATTTCCATCATATGGAAGCTTCTGGTTAAACAGAAGTCTCTCAGCCAGAGTATTCAGCTTATCTATATCTATATAATTTGTTCCGATATTGGCAAAGCTTGTATTACATGATCTGGCAAGGGAACCCTTCAGATCAAGATTTCCATGTGCCGCATTATTGCTGCATCTAATGGATACACTGTTAAATACATCGCTTCCTCCACAATTATGGGTATAGCTGGCGAAATCCTTATTCTCTCTCATATATTCAAGAGCCGTTATAACCTTAAATGTGGAGCCCGGCGCATAAAGTCCCTGAGTTGCTCTGTTAAGAAGCACTGTACTGTTGCTGCCAGCATCAGAATGGACCTCCTGCCAAACCGTATCTATCTGATTCGGATCAAATGTGGGGCTGGAATACATTACCAGCACATCAGAGGTTTTAGCATCCAGAACCACCACCGCCCCCTTAGCACTTCCTAAAGCATTGGCGGCAGCCTCTGTCATCTTATAATTCAGAGTAGTCTTCAGGTTGTCTCCCGGATTTTTTGTATCATAAAAATCATTTGATACCTTGCTCACAATATTTACATGGGAACGCATAAGCTCAAAATTATATTGGAGTTCAATTCCGGCACGTCCGTAGGAATTATAGCCTACAGTATGAGCAAACATTCCCTTATAAGGATAATATCTGTATTCCTGACCATTATTATCCAGCAGAGTCTCTGCAAGAACCACATTGTCACTGCTGAGGATTTTACCTCTGGTGATAAAGTCAGAAAAGCTATCCTGCCTTTTGTTGGCTGAATTAGCCACCACCTTTTCTGAATCATGAGCTACAAAATAGATCAGATAACCAAATAAAGCTATAAAGGTCACCACCATAATATAGGTCATAAGTACTATAGGACGATTCTTTATTCTGTTTTTCTTAGCCCTGTCCTTTTCTCTTTCCAGAAACTCTTTCATTTCCGGCGACAGTTCTTTTTTCTTTTCTCTCGATACGTTCTTTTTCTCTTTCAAAGCTATCCGCCTCTTCACTAACAAGAATATATGTATATTGAACTATTGAAAACATTATAAGTGTACTGAATACACTGCTTATACCATAACTGATAAGAGGAAGTGTAACACCTGTGGATGGTATAAACTTGGTTACACCACCAATATTCAGGAATACCTGGAATATATATATGATAGCCAGTCCGAAGGTTACATATTTATAAAATGGAACCTTGCACTTCATGGCTATATTCTGCATTGCTATAAAACTGCTGAGATAAATAAGTATAAGGGCAAGTCCAAATATTACTCCCAGCTCCTCGCAAATGGCAGAAAAAACAAAATCACTTTCTGCAACAGGAATGATATATGGCATTCCCTTTCCAAGGCCACTTCCTGCAAAACCGCCGGTACCTATGGCAAAGAGAGATTCACTGAGCTGATAACCTGAGGTTTCAATATTTCCAAAAGGATCTCTCCAGGCTGTAATTCTCACCATGATATGAGCAAACAGGCTGTCCTTAAAGAGAACATATCCTGCCAGACAGGCCATTACCAGAAGTCCGATTCCCAGGAATACGAAAACCGGTCTGGAGGTGGAAAGATATACCATCATAAAATATGAAATATAGAAAAGCAGCACGGCACCAAAGTCCTTTTCAGCCACAAGTATAAGCATAAACATGGCTGCTATGGCTGCATTTATGATCAGCTCCTTCAGGGTATTTACCTTAACCAGGGAACTGGCAACAAAGAAGATAAATATTATCTTTACAAATTCCATGGGCTGAAGGGACAGTCCTGCAATATGTATCCAGTTTCTTGATCCATTTATAACCTGTCCCACACCGGGAATAAATACCGACGAAAGCAGAATGATACCGGAAACACCGAAGAAAATATTCCAGTTTTTGATATTCTTCAGTTTCATCAATATACGAGGAATAAACAGCGTAAACATGAGTCCCAGTGTTGCAAGGATAAATTGTCTGACTGCAAGCTTAGGGCTTAGTCTCAGAAGTATGGTATATCCTATAAGCATCAGGAAGGCTACGTTATTTGTAAGAAGCCTTGATGAGTTTTTATACATAAGTCTGAATGCCGCTATATAAAGAATCGCTATAAGGATTTCTATCAGATAGTAGCCTGCGATCTTTATATCCTTCATATTAATAAGCAGCATGACATGACAAAGGAAATGTATCATGAATATATAGAATATCTGCTTATTAAGGTTACTGGTTCTCTTCTCCCTGTCTTTAGCCGTAAAATAGGTAAAGCACTTTATGGTATATAGTCCCATAAAGATAAGAACCAGATATTTAGCTATAATACATATAAGATTCATTCTTATATACCTTTCTCGTAGTGTCCTGTAGTAAAATCTTTAATACTAAATTTACCGGATAAAATCTCCTCCATATCCTCCGGTGATTCATCCATAAATTTATAAAATCTGTTTTCTATCTCATTAATTGAGTTATGTAAACTAACTGGTTTTGCTTCAAATATCACAGAATAACCATTACTGTCTGAAAACTTAAGTTCATATCTGCTGCCGGTCTCAGAATTAAGAATCCCTTCCCAGCCTCCAAGGGCATCAGTAATCATAACCTCCTGTCTGCCGTAGAAGGTTCTGATGAGTTTAACACCCTCAGGGAAATAAATGGCATCACTCTTTGATTTTGAAAGCTCTGCCGGAGCTTCAAAGTAAATCTTTGCCACATCGCCTATTATATCAGTCAGCTCGCGAACTGCAAGACTATTATAGGCATAGAGGGAATTGGCAAGCACCAGTGTTTTTTCTTCTTCAAAACTCTTTATTTTGTCCAGAACGATTTTTAAATCATCAATTGATCGGATATAAAAACCCGAAACTAAATTTCCATAGCGCCTGATCAGCTTTTCTGTTTTCTTTGGTTTCCTGTCCACAAAGGGGAGCATAATCAGAAGCTGTGCTGCAGATTTTTCCTCTGAAAGAAGGTTATATACCTCATCTTCATTAAAGCCATCCAGACCAAAATCGATATAAATACTATGAATACCTGAAACATCACTATTTTTAATAATAGCTTTCAGCTGTAGCATATTATTTACAGCCACATGGACTTCTCTATTCTTAAAAGCAAGCTCCTTATCACGAGAATCAGAATCTACATATGAATCTATATAAGCATCTATTTCATGATTCTCCTGGGTTCCTTCAGTAAAATCAAAGGTCCTTCTATAAGAAGCTATGATATTTTCCTTAAGCGCACCCAGCGCTTCTCTTCTAAGCTGTTTCAGAGCCGAAGCCGGAACAAATGAATTATCATCCAGATTAAGCTGAAATCCAGCTACTTCAAACTCTTTATCACCAATTTTAGAAAGCTTCTGGGTTACAGTACCTTCATCCAAAGGTCTGGCCTGGGCCTTTTGTACCATATCACCATGAACCGTAACCGAAACTTCCTTTGTATCACGCAGCATTACAGTAAGCTCCATAGGTGAGCCGTTATAAATATTACATTTCATATCAATTAAAACCGGTCTTCCCTTTTGTATAAGGGCTTCGGTTTCATCAGTAATTTTCTTATTTCTGGTTCTGTAAAGGGAAGTCTTAAGTCTAATCCTTCCTGTTTCGGGAGCGGCCAGCTCAGCCACTTCTCCTTTTTTTATATCCTTACCACTGGTTATGGATACAGGCTGAGGCAGGTCAATTATTATTTCATCTCCCCTGCCAATATCCTGGGCAGCTTCAAAATATATCCTGCCTTTTTTTATTTCTGAAATCTTACCGAGATAAACTCCGCGTCTTCCAGGTTTGGTACTGTCTATAAGATGTCTTTCTCTCTTTTCATTCCTGAGTGCAGGATCCAGCATCAGATACCCGGAGGTAAAACCACCTCTGTTAAATATATCCAGAAGTCTCTTTTCTTCCCTTTCAGCCTTTTCAAAGGTATAGGTTCCGTCAAAATATGCATCAACCATTCTTCTGTAGGAATCTACAGTGGCGGCCACATAATAGCTGTTTTTCATTCTTCCTTCAATTTTAAGACTGTCTATCCCGGAACTTATAAGCTGCGGAATATATTTTATGGTACACATATCCTTCATGGAAAGCCTGTAGCTTCCATCATACCTTCTTCTGCAGGGCTGAGCGCAGCAGCCTCTGTTACCGCTTCTTCCACCTGCCATAGAGCTCATAAGGCATCTTCCACTGTAGCAGACACACATGGCTCCATGCACAAATGCTTCCACCTCTATATCAGCTTCTTTTCTTATTTTTGAAAGCTCATCAGCTGTCATTTCCCGGGCAGCAACTATTCTGGAAGCACCTCTATTTTTTGCCAGAAGAGCTCCCTCCGGTGAAAGAATATTCATCTGGGTACTGGTGTGAATCGGAAGCTCTGGGAAGTTCTCCCTTACAAATCTCATTACTCCGAAGTCCTGAACCAGGACAGCATCAAGCCCTGCCTCATATAAAGGCAGCAGCATTTCATAAAGACGATGAAATTCATTATCCTTAACCAGGGTATTTGTTGTGAGATATATCTTAACACCATGAAGATGAGCAAAGTCGATAGCCTGAAGAAGCTCCTCTCTATCGAAGTTCCCGGCAAATGCCCTCGCCCCAAAAGAATTCCCCGCCAGATAACATGCATCGGCTCCTGCTGCTACTGCAGCAGGAAGTGAATCCATATTTCCGCACGGGGCCAAAATTTCAGGTTTATTTTTTACCATGTTTCTGATTCCTTTCAGCTTCCAGCTGAACGACCTTTTTCTGAAGCTGACTGACCTGTTCCTTATATTCTTCCACCAGCTT
>CADBMW010000266.1 GCA_902795855.1 uncultured Lachnospiraceae bacterium | reverse complement strand
TCCTTTATTTTACAGTAACATTTACTTTCTTGCATATACCATTTATGGTCTGAACATATATAGCACATTTTCCGGGAGCCTTGGCTGTTATCACTCCCTTGGAATTTACAGTTGCCACACTGGTATTGTTGCTTGTATATCTGAGAAGCTTAACCTTGTTTGTGAGAAGCTTCTTATTCTTCTTAACCTTTTTAACCTTTGCAGATATTTTAGCGGTCTTGGAAGCATTAATTGTAATATCTGCCTTTGATATTTTAATGCTTTTGGGATTTGTATATTTTCCCTTAAGGTTGCCGGTTATAAAGTATCCCACCTTACTGGTACAAATGTTCGTGTACTTACCGTTTACCTTTTTCTGGGCAACCACCTTGAACTTATATTCAGAGTTCTTCTTCAGCCCCTTTTTCGTCCATTTCACCTTAGAACCGCTTACTGTTTTTACCTTCTTAAGTTTATTTGCCTTACCCTTCTTATTGAAGTCTGCCATATAGATCAGATAGCGGTCAGCATCACTGATCTTGTTCCAGGAGAAGGTTACAGCCTTCTTTCCCTTTGCGATACCCTTTGCAGCCAGCACAGGAACTTCCTTGCTTACAGTATCTGCCTTTTTAGGTTCTTCCTTAGGAGTATCCTTCTTCGGCTCATCTTTTTTATTATTTTCTATATAATAATTTGCCGTCGCCAAAAGACTATATGGTTCAGCAGTTGAAGCAGCATTTGCAGGGATCACCCAGGTCAGGTATTCGCTTGCCTTAATGCCAATGTTGCTCCAGTCAAATGAACTATCCTTTGTAACAACCCTAACCTCAGTTGCTGAATATATCTCATAATCTGCAGCCTTAAGACTAAGAGTTGCATCCTTATCTGATTTCAGCTGGATCTTATAGGCTTTATCCAATGGAAGTCTCAGCCAGTTACCGGTATCGCAGGTAGTGATTCCAATCCAGGAATCCGTTCTTTTTGTAATGCTGTCATTTGTAAACTCAGCAACTACATTTCCAGCTCCGTCAAGTACAGTACCGGAAATGTTTACTCCCGCAGGTCTTGTTATATAAAGACGTCTGTAGCCTGTTATCTGAGCTGCAGTTTCCTTGGCATAATCATCATAATTTGAATCAAGAGTGCGAAGCCATGAAAGGATTATCTCATTATTATGGGGTCTCATATAACTTGAAGCATTGCCGATAAATGTAGCAAAATGCTTTATCTGCTGAGTAATGGTTGAAAAGCTTATGATCTGCTCTGTCTGATAATCATCATAAAGCAATAAATATGCAAGAATACGGGTTGCCGCTTTTGCCTCTTTTTCTCCAGTCATCTCAGCAAAGAGCTCGCCATCCTCCTTATCCATTCCACACTTAATATAACCGGAGCCCATCGCCACCTTATATAATGCAGCAGACACCTCCCATGATGTATCAGCAAGATCACTCCAGGCATCAGCTGTCTGAAGATCATTTACCATATCCTCCAGCGCATTTATAAGCTCTTCGGGAACCTCTTCGCCGGCAGCCTGCTTTTCAGCTATTATATGTTTAAGACTAGATATCATTTTGTTGATTTCAAGTTTAGTCTCATCATTATAGTTGGTTTCTGAGAACCTGTCTACCATATATGAGACATAAACAGAAGCCACCATAGGTATGGCAAATCCACTTTCCTTCATACCCTCAATAAGTAAAGGAATCTTGGAAGTATCCCCTATAAAGTATCCGCACAAATGGAGAAATGCATCCTGATATCCGTCATCAACATATGCACCTCTATCTTTTATGGCCTCACTTAAGGAATCTTCCACCAGAGCCATAAACTCTCTCTGATTTGAAGGAAGATATGAGTCAGGATCATCCACTATTTTGAATTCTTTATCACCTATCAACGCTTCAACATCTATGGTCTTGGCAGTAAATCCGTCAGGATCCCCTCCGTTCATATAGAGATCATAAACCAGGGAATTGGTACTTTTAAGCATCTCAAGCATTCTGGTTTTATTCTCTTCTCTGGCATAAGTATAATTCTTACCATATCTTGTAAAACCAAATTTCCTTGGTGGCGCCAGAGTTACTATATCATAGCTTTCCCAGGTATTATGGATATAATCAAATCTGCTGTCCTCAGGATCAGGATATACTGAATTCGGCACTCCGGCACTCTTTGGAGTTCCGAAGGTGTAGCAGTACAGATTTCCCGGAGTAAGATTAACCTTGCTTCCCAAAACCTCATTTGGCTCATCAATAAGACTGGCACCCACCTGATTTGTAACGCCTGCGCCTCGGCTGTAGCCTGCGGTCCACACCTTTATATCCCCGGAAATGTTATATTTCTCGATATATTCCTTCGCAAATGAAAGGACGATATTTTTTCCGCTTCTGAAGCCTTCATGATCCTCTGAGGAACCAACTACAAAGTTTCCGCCCCACTCCGATTCATATCCTGCACTTCTTGGAGTTAAAGCAAGGAGCGTATATTCCTTACCATTATCAACTATCTTCTTATGGGCCATCGCAACGCCCATGGTCCCTGTAGTCATTTTTTCCTTATAATACTGATTGGTATCAAAATCAATAAATCCGTTATCCTCCAGATAAGCCTTCAGATTACGGCTTTTGTTTTTATAACCCTCTGGAGTCTTAGGTTCACGTTCACTGCTTATGGAAGCCACTGCAAGTTCAAAGCTCATAGTAGCAAGCTTCTGATTATATTCCTTGGAATCTCCCTTTAGAAGGTTGTCATCAAATATAAAGGTATCTGTCAGATCCTTCCCTACCTCATGAGGATCAAACCAGTATACACCCCTGGTTGAAGTAAGGTCTTCATCAGCGGCATATACCTTTCCCATGGAAGGTATCATCTGGACTACGGTAAATAAAGTCAAAACAAATGATATAACGCGATAAAACATTTTTCTTTTTTCATTTTTCATAATAACGCTTTTCCCTCTCCGTCTATCTTTTACCATCATATGACTGCAAATTAATCATCTTCAAATTTAAGCTCTACGGTTCTTCTGTCCTTACTAATAACTGCCCTTGGGAAAATCTTTTTCACTTCCTCCGAATACTGCTCCGGCTTTATCATGGATGGCGAATAATGGGTAAGCCACATTTCCTTTGGCTGAGCCTTGTCAGCAATCTCTGCCGCCTCGTACATGGTCATATGCTTCTTTTCCCTTGCCTTGGAAATGGACTCTTCATCCTTTTCTCCATACATTCCTTCGCAGATAAAGATGTCTGCTCCCGTAGCCTCTTCTACTATCTTATCTGTTGGCCGGGTATCCGTTGTATATGTGATCTTAAGTCCCTTTCGGGGAGGTCCCATTACCATATCACTGGTATATTTTTTTCCTTCATATTCAATCTCTTCGCCACCCTGGAGATGACTCCAGAACTGAACCGGAAGCCCCAGATTTTTTGCTGCCTCTGCATCAAACTTGCCGGCTCTGTCAAGCTCGAAGCTGTAGCCATAGCAGAGCATGTTGTGATTTACCTTAAATGCCTTAATCCTAAGGCCAAGCAGTTCCAGCTGTTCCTCATCCTTCTCCACATCCAGCTCGATAAACCGGACTTCAAAGGGAAGTCTCGGGGCTATCACAAGAAGGGATCTGACTACATGCTCTATTCCCTTTGGTCCCACAATGGTAACCGGTTCCTGCCTGTCAGAATTTCCCATGGCAAGCAGCATTCCCGGCAGACCGCTTATATGGTCCGCATGAAAATGGGTTATTAAAATGACATCTATGGGATTGAAGCTCCATCCGCGGCGTCTCACCTGTATCTGAGTTGCTTCACCACAGTCAACAAGAAAGCTGCTGCCATTATATCTCAGCATCAGGGAAGTAAGAGCTCTATATGGAAGGGGCATCATGCCGCCGGTTCCCAGTAAACATACATCTATCATCTATTCTCATCCTTTTATTTGAAACTGCCCCTCATTATAACACATCCTTAAATATATTCAATTAGTTATAAAAATCGGGGGCTGATGATAAAATCAGTCCCCGACCTTTTATTTATGCTTTTTAAGCAGGATTTTATTTTACATACCCGGAAGGATTGGTCCGGCGCCCTTCATATCCTTTTCATTTTTATTTACAGGCTTAGCTATAAGATTTTCCTTAAAACGAGCGAGCTCATCATCCATAGCTGTGCTCTTCTTACCTGCATTTTTCTGAGCCATTTTCTTCAGCTGCTGCTTATATACAACCTTGATATTCTCATTAGTTACAAGGAACTTTGGAAGTGGCTTTGGATGTTTCTCTGAAACCTCACCCGGCATCAGGGTATCTACAATCGTCCTCATATTTTTGTTATATTTGTAGAGATCCTCTACCTCACGCTTTGTATATGTGGCAGTAGGCTTATTATTCATTCTGGTCATGTAACCATTAAATGTAAGAGTTGAAGGTATTTTGTATGCGACATCTTCATTTTTTGCCATAAGATCAGCTGTACGAATGATTGATGCCATGTACTTATTAGGATCCTTCTCATTCTCTCTGAATTTTTCTTCAAGCTTTATCCTATTTTCCACAGCGGCCTGTACTACAGGTCTGACAGCATTCTCGACAGTTCTTCTAGTATTATTGATCATTGTATCCAGCTTCTCATAAGCATCTAAGGCAGCCTTAATTCTTGGCTGTTCTCTTTTCTTTCCATCCTCTTTATCACGTCTGTTTTTGTCTTTTTCGAAATCAACTTCCTTATGAACAAGATAATCTCTTACAGCCTCCTGAGCTTTAATCAGCTCATCACCGAACTCTACCACCTCAGCCAGACTAGCAGGGTCAGATTTTATAGACTTACCCTTCTCATCAGCGTATTTCAAGGCTTTCAGCATTTCGTCAAACTCTTTAGAGCCTCTTCCAAACATGAAGAAGTCGACACCCTTGATCTGATTATAAAGTTCACTAGTAGTATCAACCAGTTTATTAATCTTAAACTTACCAATACTTACCGGTTTCTTCTCTTCCTTCTTAGGTTCAGCCTTCTTTTCTTCCTTTGCAGGCTCGACCTTCTTCTCTTCTACCTTCTTCTCCTCTTTCTTTGGAGCCGGCTTCTTTTCTTCCTTCTTAGGCTCAGCCTTCTTCTCTGTCTTGGCCTTTGGTATGAATCCTGTACCAACTTCCATCTTG
>CADBMW010000265.1 GCA_902795855.1 uncultured Lachnospiraceae bacterium | reverse complement strand
TAGCACCTGATGATGAACCTCCCGATGCAGTCGTTGCTGCTGTCGTTGAGGCAGTGGTAGATGCTGTAGTCGCAGCTGTTGCTGATGCCGTTGTTGCTGCAGTAGTACTGTCACCGCCGGTACCGCCGCCGCATGCTGCAAGGCCCAGTGCTGAAAGTGCTGAAATACAGCATGTAGTTGATATAGTTATTATTTTTCTCGCTTTCATGATCTTTATTCTCCTTTTTGATTAAGATTATAGTTATGTTCTGATATTTAATGTCTTTTTTTTAAAGTTTCTATACGAAAACCTCTTCCAGCATCTTGCTGATCTTCCCGTAAGTTGCAATCTCCTCCGGGACCGGCTCTCCGGAAAATCCGGAAACCATAACATCCTCATCGTAGGTAAGAGTGCATACAGGTTCAATATCGTACTCTTCAGATATTTTCCCCATAAGCTCCTCCATCCTTCCCTCCGGTATCCTGTTAAATATGGTATAGACCCTTCTTATCCCGATACCGTTTGACATCCTCTTGATATCTTCAGCCAGCTTCATGGAATCCAAAGATGTCTCAGTCACTGCAAATATAGTATCCGATCCCTGTTCTATACCCCTTCCGAAGCTTTCCACTCCTGCCTCCAGATCTGCTATCACTATCTGATCGTCCGAAGGCTTAAGGTTTTTCATAAGCTGCCTGGAAAAATCCGCCATGGAACAGGCACAGCCCTGAAAGGCATTATTGATCTTGCCTGTCTCCATAAGACGTATATTGCCCTTTCTTACCAAAAACTCATCAGGATTATCATCAAATGTTATCTCATCCTTGGAAATCCAGGTATCCTCAGGGATGCCGTATTCCAGCCCGAATCTGTCAAGAAATGATATAAGAGGTTTAGGCTCATCAGACATTCCAAGCTTTTTATACAGCCCCGGATTGGATTCGTCCGTATCCAGTACAAGTACATCGTAGCCCTTTTTCTCAAACAGCCTTGCCAGTACAGATGAAATAGTTGTCTTGCCTACTCCGCCTTTACCCGTTACACAGATCTTCTGTATCGGCCTCTTATCCTTTTCCCCGTTTGTTTTTTTCAGGTACTCCTCCATTTTTTTGGAAGCTTCAAGAGACTCCTTCATATCCCTGGCTATGCACAGACCGCAGTCTATACAGCCTTCATCATGATAAGCCCTGACGCTTAAAGGACAGTGAAAATCGCTCATTCTTTGATCCTCCTTTCTGTTTCACTGTGCCTGTATGTTATCAGATAAAAAAAACTCCCGCAGTATCATACCTTTTACAAAAGTTTTTTTTAATGAGTAAATATTATCAATAAGATAACAAAACAGGCAATCCGGTGCAGGGGGTTGCAAAATCTGCACCGTTTTATATATCATAGCAATAATGTAAAAATACAGCTGTTTTTAGACAACTAAGCTATCATGCTGTACAGGCCGAATCAATGACTCAGATAAATATATCCGGAGAACCATAATGATCTGCACAACCGTTCATAAAAAATTAAAAGAGGCCTTTCTGTCCCTTCTGGAAGATTATCCCATTGAAGAAATAAGCGTAAAAAAGGTAATAGAAAGATCCAAGGTATCCAAGTCCACATTTTATACAAACTACGATAACATGGAAGATTTCATCACGGATCAGATCGACAGCTTTTTCCGTCCCATAGAGTGTGACACGGAGCTTTATAAGGTAACGCCGGGCTCTAAAACCTGTGTATTCGTTGCAATAACCGAAGCCTTTATGAAGGACCCTGTTTTCCTGAGATCAGTATGCGATTCAAAATATAAAAGTGTTCTAATGGATAACATTGATTACTTTTTTGAAGAACGCCTTAACTATTGCTTTTCCTCAAATCTCTGCTCAATGGATAAGGAGACGATCAGCAAAAAAAAGATATTTCTCGCTGCCGGATATAAGGGCATGATAGAAAACTATCTTAAGACTGATGATATAACATATCTTCAGATAAGTGCTGACATAATACAGGAAACCATAGAATCCTATGCCCTTGGCTCTGCAAAAGCAGACTAAGACATTTTGAATAACACTTATCCGATCAACATAAATACAACCATATGGCCATGCCACTCTGAGGACTTCTGTATGAATGATCTCTTCAGATCATATGATCAGAGAGCTCCTTAACAGCCTTATGGATCACTTTTTTCTGTCATGCTTTCTCTTACATTCACTACATCTGCCGTAAACAGACATGGAAATATCGGATGCGTAAAATCCATAGTCCTTCTTTATCTGCTCGCTTATCTCTTCGGGCAGTGAGTCTTTTATATCGTGTATGTTCCCGCAATCTATGCATATCAGGTGATAATGAGAAGGTGCGCTTTTTTCGTGATACTGCGCTCCTATAGAATACACCCTGTTCATGATATCCATATCATCCAGGACTTTTAACGTTCTGTACACTGTAGCTATGCCTATCGTATCATCCCTTTCATGAACATAAGAAAACACGGACTTAGGATGCACATGCCATCCCACTTGATTGGCAACAGCCTCTATTATCAGCTTCCTAGGTTCTGTGATGCGGTAACCTTCGTTCTGAAGATACCTGGTCATAGCCTGTATCAGATGCTGTTTAGTTTCATCATTGCTGTGGGTATTATGAGTATCTTTGTCTTTATGGTCGCTATTATCATCAAAATGTATTTCTTTTTTCATACCAAACTCCCATTTCCGTCATTAGTTAACGCAAAATCCTCCACATATCATTCCGGCACGGCATTCTCATCCAAAAAATAATTCAGCAGG
>CADBMW010000264.1 GCA_902795855.1 uncultured Lachnospiraceae bacterium | reverse complement strand
AGAATTTATAAAAAGGAGAATCATTTGAATAAAACTACAAATCCTGTATTAACAGAAAATTCAAAAAAACTTAGAAAAAATATGACCAGAGAAGAACGACATCTTTGGTATGATTTTCTAAAACAATTACCTGTTACTGTGAATAGACAAAAAGTAATAGGAAAATATATAGTGGATTTTTATTGTTCAAAATATAAAGTAGTTATAGAATTAGATGGTTCTCAACATTATGAAGATGATGGAATAAACAAAGATAAAGAAAGAGATGAATATCTTAAAGGATTAGGAATAATAGTTTTGAGATATTCAAATTTAGATATTAATAAAAATTTCAGAGGTGTATGTGAGGATATATTGAAATATATCAAGGAATATCAATGAATATTATGAATTTCAAGGATATCAAGGATATCAAGAATATCAAGGATATCAAGGATATCAAGGAGGACACCTCATCCGTCAGCTGATAAGATCAGCTGACACCTTCCCCTCAAGGGGAAGGCATAAAGAGATCAAGGGGAAGGCATAATGAGAAAGGAGATATTGTAAAATGCAATTAACAGGTTCACAGATAGTTATCGAATGTCTTAAAGAACAGGGCGTTGATACAGTGTTCGGTTATCCGGGCGGTGCTATTCTGAACATTTATGACGAATTATATAAACATAGTGATGAGATAAATCACGTACTTACATCTCATGAGCAGGGGGCAAGCCACGCTGCTGATGGTTATGCAAGAGCTACAGGAAAGGTAGGTGTATGTATGGCTACCTCCGGTCCCGGAGCTACAAACCTGGTAACAGGTATTGCCACAGCATACATGGATTCAGTTCCAATGGTAGCCATTACTGCAAACGTAGGAGTTGCTATGCTGGGGAAGGACAGCTTCCAGGAAGTAGATATAACCGGAGTGGTTATGCCTATTACAAAGCACAGCTTCATAGTTAAGAATGTTCATGAGCTGGCAAATACCATCAGACGTGCGTTTTCTATAGCAAAATCCGGACGTCCGGGTCCTGTTCTTGTGGATATCACAAAGGACGTTACTGCATCCAAGGCAGATTATACACCTAAGAAACCGGATGCAATCAAAAAGGTTACAGATACCATTAAGGATGAGGATATCGAAAGAGCTGTTGAAATGATTAACAATTCAAAGAAACCATTTTTCCTTGTTGGTGGCGGTGCTACAATCTCAGGCGCAAGCAGCGAACTTGCAAAGCTTGTTAAGAAGATTGATGCACCTGTATGCGATACTCTTATGGGCAAGGGCGCATATGATGGAACAAAGAAGAACTATACAGGTATGATCGGTATGCATGGTACCAAAACATCAAACCTGGGAATCAATCGTGCAGATCTCGTAATCGTTGTAGGAGCAAGATTCTCAGACAGAGTTATCGGAGATGCATCCACATTTGCAAAGAATGCCAAGATTCTTCATATAGATATAGATGCTGCGGAGATTAACAAAAACATCGACGTTGATGCAAAGGTAATCGGCGATGCAAATGAAATCCTCAAGAAGCTTAATGCCGGAGTTAAGGCATCCAAAAAGCCTGAATGGAATGAGGAAATCCAGCAGCTTAAGGAAAAATATCCTGATCAGTATGATATGAAGCATCTTACAGGCCCTGCAGTTATAAATAAAATCTATGAGATTACAAAGGGCGATGCCATTATAACAACCGACGTTGGTCAGCATCAGATGTGGGCAGCTCAGTATTATAAATTTAAGAATCCCAGATGCTTACTTACATCAGGCGGTCTGGGAACCATGGGCTACGGACTTGGCGCTGCCATAGGAGCAAAGGTTGGCTGCCCTGATAAGACAGTTATCAATGTGGCAGGCGATGGCTGCTTCCGTATGAATATGAATGAAATGGCTACAGCAGCAAGAGAGGACGTACACGTAATCGAGGTTGTTATTAACAACCACGTTCTCGGTATGGTTCGTCAGTGGCAGACACTTTTCTACGGAAAGAGATATTCAAATACTGTTATCAATGATAAGACAGACTTTGCCAAGCTTGCAGATGCAATGGGAGGCAAGGGCTTCACAGTAAGAACAGTTGATGAGTTTGAAAAGGCACTTAAAGAAGCCATTTCCGGCGAGGGTGCATATCTTATCGACTGCCAGATAGCAGAGGACGACAAGGTATGGCCAATGGTTGCTCCGGGAGCTTCAATTGAGAACTGTTTCTCATCCGAAGAAGAGATGTAAATCCTTTATTGTGACTAAAAATAAAAAAATGTCTAAATAAATGACATAAAATAAACATTATTACTAATTGCAAATTTACAAATTATTTTGTATATTTAATACTTGAAAAAAATTAACAAATTTTAAATAAATACATGGAGGAATAAAATGGCACGAGTTTACAATTTTTCAGCAGGACCTTCAATACTCCCAGAGGTAGTGCTGAAGCAGGCAGCAGAAGAAATGCTTGACTACAAGGGAAGTGGTCAGTCAGTTATGGAGATGTCTCATCGTTCTAAGGTTTATGATGACATTATCAAGGAAGCAGAGAAAGACCTTAGAGATCTTATGAACATCCCTGACAACTACAAGGTACTCTTCCTTCAGGGTGGAGCTTCACAGCAGTTCGCTGCAATCCCAATGAACCTTATGAAGAATGGTGTAGCTGATTTCATCATCACAGGTCAGTGGGCTAAGAAGGCATACCAGGAAGCTAAGAAATATGGTAAGGCAAATGTGCTTGCTTCTTCAGAGGATAAGACATATTCCTATATTCCTGACTGCTCAGATCTTCCAATAAGTGAAGATGCTGATTATGTATACATCTGTCATAACAATACAATTTACGGAACTACTTACAAGAAGCTTCCTAACACAAAGGGAAAGATTCTTGTAGCAGATATGTCATCTGACATTCTGT
>CADBMW010000263.1 GCA_902795855.1 uncultured Lachnospiraceae bacterium | reverse complement strand
TGCCTAAGTACCGAAATAAAGGATATGCGCAGCAGGCAATACTTGAAGTGGAAAAGATATACGGATCAACCCATTGGAGTTTGGAAACTATATTGCAGGAAAAGGGCAATCTACATCTCTATGAAAAGCTTGGTTATCATCAGACGGGGAGTTTTAATAAGTAAATAAAAAGGAAAAACAAATGACTGATAAATACAACTTAGAAAGATTTATAATAAGGCATCAACAAGATTATGCCACAGCTTACGAGGAGTTGTCCCAGGGTTATAAAAGAACTCATTGGTCCTGGTGGATTATACCGCAGATAGTTGGGCTTGGAATGACTGCGACATCTCATGAGTATTCAATAAAGAGCATGGATGAAGCGAAAGCATTTCTTGCTCATCCTTATCTTGGGAAAAATATCCGTGAGATAGCGAAGGTGCTGCTGAGTCTTGAGTCAAATGATGCAACTGCAATTATGGGATATCCGGATGACCTTAAGCTCAACTCCTGCATGACACTGTTTGCAGAGGCTGATCCAAGTGAAGAGGTTTTCCAGCAGGTTCTTGATAAGTTCTATGATGGGAAAAAGGACCAGCGGACACTGGAGATTTTAGCTGAAATAATAAAGGAGTAATCTTTTGGGACTTTTTGATTCTATACTCAACATAATAAAAAGTAAATCTGAAGCGAAAAAGGATTTGGCTGAACGAATTAAGAATGAAGAAGTTCAATTGGCGTCGTTTGTAAATGACTACAGTGGCAGATACATTTTCAGATATGACTATAAGGAATATGAGGATGCATTTAGGGAGCTTCAGCTTCAGGCGGTAAAGCTTCATGTGTCTACGACGTCATTTCAAAATACTTATAGTGATTTTATAGCGAATATTGAAAAGCATAACAATGCATTTTTGGATGACAAGGTTAATGAAGGGTATAGTCTGATTGGTGAAGTCGAAGGGCAGCAGTTAGATAAGCAACAGATGGCTTGTATTGTAAAAGATGCAGAGAATCATCTTGTTGTTGCTGGAGCGGGTACCGGAAAGACAACGACGATACTTGGCAAAGTTAAATATCTACTAAAGACTACGGATATTAATCCTAGAGAATTTCTGATAGTTTCATTTACAAATGCTGCTGCAGAGGAAATGAAGAATCGTCTTCAAAAAGAAACCAATGAGAGATTCTATGTTGCGACTTTTCATAAGCTTGGATATGACATTATCAGAAGGGCTGAAGAGATTACTCCCAAGGTGTTTGAGGGAAGCATAACTAGTTTTGTTATAGATTACATTTCAAATTGTCCGGATCCTGATTATCAAAGAAAACTGCTTGATTATATCATGTATAGCAACGTGAAGGATAAATCAGAGTTTTCATTTGATAGCGTTGAAGATTATGAAGAATATTTGACTGTAAATCCACCAACAACCATTAATGATGAAGTAGTTAAAAGCTACGGGGAAATGCTGATTGCCAATTTTCTGGTGATGCATGGGATAAGATATCATTATGAGGCGACATATAAAGTTGATACTCGAACTGAAGAGTATAAAGAGTATCGACCGGAT
Source organism: uncultured Lachnospiraceae bacterium (assembly GCA_902795855.1). Taxonomy (GTDB): domain Bacteria; phylum Bacillota; class Clostridia; order Lachnospirales; family Lachnospiraceae; genus Eubacterium_Q. Next base: position 2,127 of record CADBMW010000263.1, on the reverse strand, counting down.
TTTTACCTGCCGGATTATGACATATATATTGAGTATTTCGGTATAGATCGTAAAGGAAATGTCCCAGAGTATTTTTTCGGTAAGGACGGTAAGTCTGCTTCTGCAACATATAAAGAAGGTATAGAGTGGAAGCGGAAAATACATAAAGAGAACGGAACTACATTGATTGAGTGTTATGCATATGAACACTTTGAAGGGGTCCTTCTAGATAATCTGAAAACAAAGCTGGGAAATATTGAACTCAGGGAATTATCAATCGATGAGATACTTGGAAGTTCAAAGAAAAAGAATCTGTTTAATACATTGGCAAATACAATCGCAACAGCCATAACACTCGGCAAAAATAAGAGATTGAATCCGGAAGATTTATACGCGCTGGATAGTGATAAAACAATTGTTAATCTGATCATTCCGGCTTTTGAAGCATATCAGAATTATTTGAAATCATTCAATCGTATAGACTTTACTGACATGTTAAATCATGCGACCGATTTGGTTATAGATAATAAGTTTCGACATGTATTCAGGTATGTCATTATTGATGAATATCAGGATATTTCTTCGTCTCAGTATCAGCTGCTTAAAGCTCTGAGAGATCAGTCTGATTATTCACTATTTGCTGTCGGTGACGACTGGCAGAGTATATATAGATTTGCTGGAAGCGACATAGGTTATATCATAAATTTTGATGATTACTGGGGAGATTCAGAAATAAGTCGAATTGAAACCACCTATCGTTTCTCACAGAGGTTATCAGATATTTCCAGTGACTTTATCATGCAAAATCCTAATCAGATAAGAAAAAGGCTGCAGTCCGGTAAAAATACTGATAAGTACGTGATAGGTCATATAAATGGATATACAGAAAAGAATGCTATGCATTTTATGGCAGAGCGGGTGAGGAATCTGCCTCGGAATTCGACTGTTTTCTTTCTTGGAAGATACCAGTTTGATATAGACCTGCTTAGGGATGATTTCATTTTGGAATATGATAATCAGACTGGTGTGAATAAGGTTAAGCTTGAAGGTAGAGCCGATCTGAAAATGTCATTTTATACGGTTCATAAATCTAAGGGCCTGCAGGCGGAATATGTATTTATTATAAATAACAAAAACACATATATGGGATTCCCAAGCAAGGTACAAAACCCGGATATCATAGAACATCTTCTGGAAAGAATGGATGATTTTCCGGATTCCGAAGAAAGGCGCTTGTTCTATGTGGCATTGACAAGAGCAAGAAGAAAGCTGTTTATTGTAACAGCTGAAAATAAGCAGTCTTCATTTGCAGGTGAACTGATAAGCAAATATGGCGAAGAGATGAAAAAGGAGGCCTGGAGCTGTCCTATATGCGGTGGAGAGCTAAGAAAAATAAATGGCTCATATGGAGAGTTCTATGGATGTAGTAATTATCCGGAGTGCACGTATAAAAGACCTAAGAGAAAGTAGCCCCTGTGTTGCTCTTTTGTTGTGATAAAACTGATAAAAACGTTTTGAATGTAGAAAAAGAGACGCAAATAGAGAGGTATGGCTGTAAGCGGAGCAGAAGAACCAGAATTTACAGCCAGAATGAAAGAAAAGAGACGAAAATAGAGAAAAATGGCTGTAAGCATGACAGACAAATAAGTATTTACAGCCATGGGATAATGATGTGTGCAAAATGTACACCGATGATGGATTGGTGTTTGGAATAATAGGTAATTAATATGGGGGGAGCAATACGAGTATATGGTCTTTATAAAAATAATAGAACTAGAAGATAGACGGATAAAGCGAAGAAACATGGAATAGAAGATATCCTTCTGAATGGAGGCCCATAAAAAACAAGGTGGATAATAAGATTAAGAAGGATGCAAATAAATAATAAGAATGAGGTGGTAGTTGGTTCAAAACAAGCACCGTTGTCTCTCAGACAGTCCTGTAATAAGTTTATCGAAGTATAGTAATAAACGCAGTTTCACTTTCATGGATGTGGGACTGCGTTATTATACTATATATTGTTTGTTAGTCTTTTGTTTGTCTAGATACTGATAAAGCTATTCCAATTTCGACAAGCATAACTGAGAGTGACGTTCCTCCGTAACTGATGAACGGGAGTGTTAACCAGTATTAGGAAATTTATTTGTT
>CADBMW010000262.1 GCA_902795855.1 uncultured Lachnospiraceae bacterium | reverse complement strand
TTGCCAAAGTCTTCTACGATTACTACAAAGCAAAGCCTCTTGAATATCGCAGAAACTATTCGACATAAGAATTAAATGGTACAACACGGGTGCATGCCTTTTTTATAAGCTCTATGTCGTGAGTAACTATTAAAACTGTCTTTCCCTTTTGTTGCAGTTTTGTCAGTAATTCAGAAACCTGTAACATATGATGATAGTCTAGTCCACTTGTAGGTTCATCAAAAAGGATGATATTTCTTCCGGATGCCACTGCCGATGCTACAGCTACGCGCTGCTTCTGTCCACCCGAAAGTGCCAGAGGATGATTATCTGCATATTCTGAAAGATCCAGAGTCTCAAGAATTTTTAAAGCCTCATCCTTATTCGGAGTCTCCTGAGATATCATTACTTCTTCCAATACACTGTCAGTAAAAAGCTGATGATTAACATCCTGCATGACCATATATATGTTTCGACGTCTCATTTTATTATTCCAGATCTCTTTTCCAACTTTAAGCTTAGCCTTACAGCGCCGCTCCATACCACACAGACATCTCAAAAAAGTAGATTTTCCCGCACCATTTGTTCCCACAATAGCTACAATCTCACCGGATGGTATTTCCATCCTGGGTATATCGAATATTGGTTTCTCTCCTCTATATGAATATCTCATATCTGTTAATATATATTTATCAGATTCAGATGATACATCCTTACCTTCAAAGGATACTTCCAAAGGGTCCTGTGGCTGCTGTGCCCTTAGTCCCTTAGCATGAAGAGCATCTTCTGAAAGCGAACTTATATCATCTACTGATAATTCCTTAATAATCCTTCCGCTATCCATTAAAAGAGCTCTGTTTATATACGGAAACAGATATGATATACGATGTTCGGCTATGATAATAGTCTTATGTTCCTCTTTCCATACCTTGATCATTTTCTGCAGTTCGCATATTCCTTTATAGTCAAGGTTAGCTGATGGTTCATCGAGTATGATTACCTCCAACGGTTCCACAGCTATGCTGGCACATGCAATCTTCTGCTTCTCACCACCCGATAATTTAAAGATACTTCGATCCATTAATGAACCTAAGTCATGTCTGTTTACAACTTCATTTATTCTTTGTTCTATCGTCTCAGGTTCCAAACCAAAGTTCTCGCATCCGAACGCCAGCTCACTTGTAGTATCAACATTAAAGAACTGACTTCTGGGATTTTGAAATACCGTTCCCACATATCTGGAAATCTTTCTCAATGTAGTCTTTGATACATCTATTTCGTTTACCATTACATTTCCGGTTAACTTTCCCTCATAAAAATGTGGAATAAGTCCGTTTACACATCTTACGAGAGTAGACTTACCACAACCGGAAGGACCACAAACAAGAACAACATCTCCATCATTTATGGTTAGATTAATTTCTTTAAGGCTCTCCTGCCCCTTGGAATATTCAAATGAAACATTATCATATCTAATCATACGAAAAACCTTCCAATCCCCCACCAGACAAAGCATACAAAACAAAAGCCCATTACTATCCAGTCAGGAAATCTGAACCTTATTTTCCAGATACAGCTTCTCCTTTTGCCTACTTCTAAACCTCTTGTCATAGCCGCAGCTGATAGTTCTTCACCTATAATGGAACAGGATGCTATCAACGGAACCATTCTGTATTCTATCGCCTCGGAGGCTTTATTTGCTCCCATCTCTATTCCTCGCATACGCATAGCATCATTGATAGATCCCGACTCTTCAACAACCGTTGGAAAAAATCGGAATATTACACTGATTGGGATAGTAATCTTATCTGATATATGCATTCTGTTCATGGCAGTAAGAAATTCCGATACCTTTGTGCTCTTTATGATATATCTCGCCAGAATAACTGTCGGTAATATCTTTGTGATTATATAGAGAGATAACGCCAGCATCGATTCTACAGCAGTAAGATCGTGCTGCAGAGCTCTCTGAGCAAAATAACTTCCAATGTAGATAACAATTGCTATTATTCCGGTCTTCCACTCTCGATCAACAAAAAGAAGAAGTACCGGAAGATACACCAGTATCCAATAAAATGCCAGCATCCATGCTTCTCCCGCATTTCCTACAACAAATACCGAACTTGTAAAAAGCAGAAGAAGCTTTGTCCTCGGATCCAGCAAAGAATGAACACTTCTATCAAGCTTATATTCCATAATCAGGCTATACCTGCCTTTTCAAAATGCTTTCTAAGAACCTTAGTTCCGATCCATCCACCTATGATTCCACATATGACATCAACCACAAACAGTACAGGACACATCCATACCGGCAGCATCTTGGTAACAGAGTCAATATATTCCTGTCCAAAATTCTGTCTGGTTGAGAAGTAAGCTTCTGAATTAAAGAAGATTCCGAAATAATTAGCCCAACAATAAAGGCCTGCAATGGCAAATGCGATTATGCCATGCCATTTACTCTTATAACCACCTGCTCGATATATTAATTCAGCTATCAAGCCCGATATCGTTCCGACTATCAACGCATAATAACTCATTCCGGTTACCCACATAAAAGCACCCATAATTACATTCATAATCAGAATCATTCCGAACTTCTTAACCTTTGTCAAAAACATCATATAAGGTATTCCTGTAAGTAGCGGAACAAATACAATCAAAAGCACCATCATTATCGGAATAACTCCAGTCATAGCAACAGCACAAACCAACACTGCACATATGGCAGTATATATTCCTACATTTATCAGATCCTTAGCGTTTAATTTGTTATTTTCCATTTTTATCCCCTTTCTTTTTTACATAGTCCAGTTCTGAGTTATCATTTGCTGCTTTTTCATATGACTATAGATGCTGTCATAACTACTCAGTTTTTCAGGACTTCCCTGTTCTGCAACAACACCATCCTTCAGAACAACTATTTTATCTGCATTAGCTATTGTTCTCATACGATGAGCAATGATCATAACTGTCTTATTCTTTATCAGTCTGGACAGAGCTTCCTGTATTGCTGTTTCATTTTCTGCATCAAGGGACGCCGTAGCTTCATCCAGCAGAATGATCGGCGCATCCTTAAGAAACGCCCTGGCAATAGATATTCTCTGTCTCTCTCCT
>CADBMW010000261.1 GCA_902795855.1 uncultured Lachnospiraceae bacterium | reverse complement strand
CTACTTGACTCAGACTTACCTACTTAACATAAACTTACCATGTATACTGTCCATATTTCTTTGACATCCCTCCCCGCTATATTCTATAATAAAAGGGAATACTCGCCATATTCTAATAAAGAATATGATGCGTTTTAAACTATAATAAAGATTGATATACTCAATATTATAAGTTTATATATATGAAATATACGAAATGAGATCTACCTATGTATATGAATGTAAATGAAATCAAATTTCAAAAAAAGATTAAGATATGGGATCATCTTAAGAATTTTATAACTCTTAAATCTATTCGTTCTATTAGGATAGGTTTCTTTTTTGTATGTTTTCTCGCGGTGAATGGTTTCGCCCTGCAGCTTTATCGTGGTTTTACAATGGACTCTACATGGACCTTCAGTACCGGTACTGAGGTGCTGGGCACCATCATATGTGCGATAATCTATTATAGCTGCATGCAGAGTATGGAGGAAATCGATTCCAAGCTTGCCACATTTATCACTCTGCTCATACCTTGTTCACTATGTCTTTTCCTTGATGAAATAGCATGGCTGGTTCAGGGAATTCCTGATTACATATTTACCAACTCTATAACAAATGCCACCTTGCATATAAGCTACTACACCATCGGACTTCTTTTCTGGCTGTATTATTATTCAATACTGAAGGTTAAGAGCAACCTGACTCAGGCAACAAATACCATCTTTTCCTGTCTTTATATCCTGATGGTTTTTGTCTGTGTAGCAGACATGTTCTACCCTATATACTTTTATGTAGATCAGGCAGGTAACTACCAAAGAACCGTATTATATGTACTCAGACCATTTATTTATCTAACCCTGATTCCTGCAGGTCTGGAAACATTGATCCGTTCCAAGGAAACTCTTAAGATAAAAATCGTAGTATCTATGCTATATCTGATACCTATCATGGCGGAAGTTCTTACATTCTTTGAGTTCGGTATTTCAACCAAGCCGGCAGCCATATTAATTGCTATCATTATCAACTACGGTGTAGTTATTTCAAATCGTGGAAAGAAATATTCAAAGACCAAAAATGAGCTGGATATTGCATCCCGGATTCAGGTAGGTTTACTTCCAAATACCTTCCCTGCTTTTCCTGACAGAAAGGATTTTGACATATACGCTGTCACAATTCCTGCCCGTGAAGTAGGTGGTGATTACTATGATTTCTTCATGCTGGATGACGATCATATAGCTATCCTTATAGCGGATGTTTCCGATAAGGGAATGGGTGCCGCCCTGTTCATGACCATAACAAGGACACTTATCAATACCCGTGCCCAGCTGGGAGGTACGCCATCAGAGATTATCAAATTCGTAGACGCGCGGGTTCAGCTGGAAAACGAAGCCGGAATGTTTGTCACAACCTGGCTGGGAATTATAGATCTTCGAACAGGTCAGGTGGATGCCTGCAATGCAGGCCACGATTATCCCGCTATCATGAAAAAAGGCAAGGATTTCGTCGTTGAGAAAACCCAGCACGGTCCACCTATCGGATTTATTCCAGGAATGGAATTTCCGGATATCAGCTTTAAGCTGAATCCTGGCGAACGAATATTCCTTTATACAGACGGTATAGTAGAAGCCAAGAAGTCCAACTCCGCCAGATTTAACGTGGACAAGATGCTGGAAGTTCTAAACAAAAATAAAAACTCTGACGACAAGGAACTTATCCTTGCAGTCAGAGATTCTGTAAATGCTTTCGCAGGTAAGGAACCTCAGTTTGATGATATGACCATGCTGAGTTTCACCTACAAAGGCTGAGCCAAAGGGCTGAACCAAATGGCTGAGCCAAAGGGCTGAACCAAGTGATTCAAATTTATTTTTTCATAACAACATATATTCTTTCGCTGTTTTTCCTTGGACGGGTAAGGGTAAGCTCCTGATAAACCTTTGCTTTCCCAAAGCCTGCCATCCTGGCTGATGAGCGAATGTCTGCCGCTGAGAATACCCGCTGTTTATGCAGCTCCTCAGCGGTTTTTATTTTGCCATCTTCCCTGTATTTAAACTTAAGATCATAGGTATGTATCTTACTATTCTCATCATAATGATTTTTCCAGACGTAAGAAAAGTCACCCATATTTTCTCTATAGGTATTTCCATCCATAAATGTTTTAAACAGATACTCTGTTTTAAGATCAAATATGAAGACTCCCCCGTCTTTAAGATTGTCATAAACGCCCTTCATGACCTTCGTCAGATCATCATTTGTGAGCAGGTAATTTACACTATCACATACACTGATTATGGCATCCTGTTTTTCAGGGAGATCAAGCTCTCTCATATCCATATGAACATAGTTAATCCTGCCGCCCTTTTCCTTTGCGAGCCGCAGCATATTCTGAGACAGGTCAATGCCTGTCATTTTAAAGCCGCTCCGGGCCAGCCTTCTTGTCATGGTTCCTGTTCCGCATCCCAGCTCTGTAATAGACGCTTCCGGCTGAACCCCAAACGAGAAAAGCAGGAGCAGCAAATACTGCTCCCACTCTCCATAAGGGATGTTTTTCATCATACGATCATATACGTTTGCAAAAAATTCATATTCTCTCATATTGTTTTAACAATTTCTCCCAGCACACTCTTCATATGATCGTCGATAAGACCGAAGTCCATTTCTTTATAACTCCAAGCAGCTCTGCCTATTCCATATTTGTCAAAGCAGCTGCAAATGCAATTATACCATTTTAATGTGTCCTCCGCTGTAGCAAGGTTGATAACACCATATTCGCCGCAGTACATTGCCACGTTTCTTTCATCAGCAACTCTTACAGCTTCACTTATAAGGTTCTCAAAATATTCAACACCGATTACAGCATTTGGATCATAGCCTGTCATCATCTCTGAAAATCTGTCAAGATTCTCCAGAGTATATTTATCATACTCGCCGTAGGTAGCTTCAAATGGCATTCTGAAGGAAGTATCCATTCCAGGTACCCAGTAACCACCCTGATGTGTAAAGATCAGCGGTTCATAGCAATGGAAATTATATACTATGTTTTCATCAGCCGGCAGAGCCAGATCCTTAAGAGCTTCTATACTGTTGTTGTAATAGCCACCTATAAGAATCTTGATATCAGGTACTATGGCTCTTATTCTTCTGATACATTCACCGGAAATGGCATTCCACTTTTCACAGTATTCCTTATCTGTTACTTCGTTAAGAATCTCAAAACAGAGTCTGTCGGAATACTTTCCAAAGCGACGTGAGAATTCTTCCCAGAGCTTATAGAATCTTTCCTGATATGATTCGTTCTCAAAGAATCCACTCTCCTGCTCGCCACTGTCAAAGCTGAATCCATAGGTCTTATGAAGATCCAGAACCATGTTCAGACCATTTTCGCCTGCCCAGTCAATAGCCTTCTGAATATAACCGAAGCCATCTTCCTGATAATTTCCTGCCTCATCTTCTACCAGGTTATAATCCACAGGAACTCTTATATGGTCAAGTCCCCACCCCTTTATAACCTTGATGTCGTCAGCACTGATAAATGTGTCATATCTTTCTTTTGTATGGTCACACTGGGAAAGCCATCCTCCCAGATTAACTCCATGCATGTATCCGTCAAATCTTTTCATTCTGGTCACCCCGGCCCCTTCTTACTCTACTTTTTCGAGTCTAACGTTTCTGATGTGAATAGTTGCTGTACTGTCCTGATTACCCATATTGAACTCAATACGGCCCTTGTCATCAGTTTCATCCTTCATGTCAAATTCAAACTCGAAAGTCTGCCAGTCAGTTGTAAGATCAACAGCTGTATCAGGGAAGTATCTTATCCAGTTTGCAGTAGGTGCTGTTACAGCAGCCTTCATCTGTCTGTCTTCTTCAGCATAAGCTTCAAATGAATACTTATATTTACATCCCTGCTCCATTGGCATCTCTGTCTGAACAAGCTGGATTGAATACTCTTCTGAACCGAATTCGCTTGTGGTAATTACGATCTCATTATCCTTGATCTCTGCTTCGCCCTTACCACCGTTCAGCTGAAGGAACTTCCAGTCATTATCATCTGTAAGATCCTCTGCCTCAGCAAAGTCTGAGTTATGTACAAAGTTACCTGTCTCATCAGCCTCTCTCATTTCAAGAACCTTCTCAGGCTTCTTTACATTTTCATCATAGCTGTCCTTCTGGAACATTCTGACATAATCAACCTTCATGGCTGCTCTGTCATCAAATACAGTGGAGTCATCCGGATCTCCCGGCCAGTCTCCTCCAACTGCTACGTTAAGTATTACGTGGAATGGCTGATCGAATGGTGCAGGATAAGCCTTCTCAGATCCTCCCTGCCATTTTGAGAACCAGTCATTTGTCTCGAAATACTGTTCGCCGTCAACATACCATTTGATAAGTCCCGGCTCCCACTCTACAGCAAATGTATGATATTCATTTGCAAAATCTCCATCACTAAGTGTATATGAACCCTGATTCTGATTATGAGGTTCTCCGTAATGAAGTGTACCATAGTTTGTGTTTGTGCTGTCACCAAGTACCTCGGCTATATCGATTTCACCGCATTTTGGCCACTGACCATAATAGTCTTCATCCTGTGGCATCATCCAGAATGCAGGAAGGAATCCCTTGCCCTGAGGAAATTTGATCTTCGCCTCAATGTATCCGTATTTGATGTCATGCTTATTCTGTGTATTTACACGTCCTGATGCATATGAAACTGTACCGTCATCAGCTACTGTCTTAACCGGCTGGATAACAAGCTCTCCGTCCTTTACATATGCGTAATCTGCTGAAGGAATATACTCCTGAAGCTCGTTATTAACCCATCCAACCTGATGCTCTTCACGATTCCAGTCATCCTCATTCAGCTCTGTACCATTAAACTCGTCATGCCATACAAGATTGAATCCATCCGGTACTTCGATTTCATCCTCTGATACATCTGTAGCACTTGTATCAGTACTTTCGGAAGCTGTATCACTTGCTGATGCAACCTCTGAAGTAGTTGTTCCCTCTGTGTCAGCGGCTTTTTCCTTACCACAGCCTGTAAGTCCGGCTGTAAGCATTGCTGCCGATAAGATCAAAGCAGCAGCTTTAGTCATATACTTTTTCATATGAACCTCCCTTTTAGTTTTTGAATTCCCATATTTTTTATTCCATGATATACAATTCAACTCAATTATTATATCATATTTATTGCTATTTTATCGTTTATGTTACTAAAACTTTTAGGTTCATCCATATTCATATAACTAGAATACCTTTACTTCCTTAACCTTGCTCCATGGTCCATATTTCTTTTTATTATTCACTACCTTATATGCTCTTACCTTTATACGATAGGTATCAATGCTTGATCCACCTGTTTTAAAGGAACGGCCTGATGTATAACTTGTTTCATTAAACCATTCTCCAGCCTCTCTGGAAGAAAGCTTTACCTGATAACCATTAGCTCCCTTAACCTTCTTCCACTTGAATGTATACATCACTCCGGCTGCAACCTGTGACACTTCCTTAGTGACCTTGGTTATCTTAACCTTCTTCAGACCGTTCTTTTTTGAAGCCGCCTCAGAAGTAAGATTTGTCATGCTGAGAGCAAGCATCATGATCATTAATAACGCTACAAATGTTTTAAATCCTTTTTTTCTTGTTACACCCATATTTGTACCTCCTTTATTTCCCTATATTCTTTCTACTTAAATCATGTCCTACACCTCTATGGAAGGAATTTGCCAGCTGCAAGATAAAGCTCATACCAGTCGTGATGTGAAAGGTTCACATCTGTTGCCTGACATGCATCCTTTATATGCTCCGGATTCATGGTGCCAATTATAGCCTGCATCTTAGCGGGATGACGAAGTATCCATGCTATTGCGATAGCTGTCTTTGATACACCTTCCCTGTCTGCCAGTTCTCCCAGCACCTTGTTAAGCTCCGGATAATCAGGATTATCGATAAAGGTTCCACCGAACATTCCAATCTGTAACGGAGACCACGCCTGGATTGTTATGTCCTTAAGTCTGCAATAATCCAGAAGATTGCAGTCACGATTTATAGACAAATCTGTGGTCTTATTATTCATGTAAAGTGCCTGATCGATGAGCTGGGACTGCTCAAGAGAAAGCTGAACCTGGTTTATAACCAGTGGCTGCCTTACAAACTTTTTCAGAAGCTTAATCTGCATAGGTACAAGGTTGCTTACACCGAACCATTTAACCTTGCCTTCCTGCTCAAGTGTATTAAATGCATCTGCAACTTCCTCCGGTTCAAACAGAACATCAGGTCGATGCAGCAGCAATGTGTCCAGATAATCAATCTTCAACCGCTCAAGTATTCCATCCACACTGGAAAGGATATTCTCTTTGGTCCAGTCGAACTCATTTCTTTCAGGACATATTCCACATTTACTTTGAATATAGATGTCCTCTCTTTTTAGACCCGTAAGCGGAAATGCTTCACTGAATCTTGTCTCTGCCTCACCAGCCCCATAACATGTAGCATGGTCAAAAAAATTGATTCCGCTTTCGTATGAAGTACGGATTACCTTTGCAGCATCCTCCTTAGAAAGGCTTGTAATTCTCATACAGCCCTGTACGATTGCGGAAACCTCCTGTGGTCCATTTACAATGTTTAAATATTTCATAACACGGTACCTCCCAAATTGTGTTACTACAAAAACCCCTGGTACGATAATTGTATCATATCAGGGGTTTTACATCCATTATTCTTTTGACGAATAACTCACGACTAAAGTCACAAGTGTGCGGCGGCTAGTTATCAACCTGCTTTTTTGCAGCCTCAAGATTTCCAGCCTTTATTCCTGATGAAAAATAACAAATGAGCAACAAATAGAAAATGAGTCAATAGGGACGTTTCTCCTTGACTCACTCCGATGGAGCGAGTCAGAGAGAAACGTCCCTATTGACTCATTTATCATCATCCTTTTTTTCTTCCTTATCTACCTGCTCTTTTTCTGCCTTGTCTACTTTGACATGCTTTCCAAAGATCAGGCCGTAGGAGACCGCAAAGCATAAGCCCAGACAAATGCCCAATGCCATATTCTTCATAGCAACGCCGAACAAAAGATAACCGATCACAAATCCCAGTATCATTCCCGAATAGGAATAAACCGTTTTGTAATCCCCTTTATTTATGACCAGTTCTTTGAAGATTATCTTCCCAAAGGATTCAGACAGCTGAATCATCTCCTGTTCCATATCCTTTTCAAAAGCTTCATCAATCTCCGTGGTGAGAACTGATTCATTATAATACTCGCCTGTAAGCTCAAGGACAGAATTATCACCTTTTCCTGTCTTTGTAAATATATAAAGCTTGGCAAGCTGCTTTTCCATAAATGCGCCAAAAACTATACCATCTGCCGCAGAAGCCGCATACGCTTCCTCAGCTATTTTTTCAGCTGATTCATTGAAACCACCGAGCTTCCCCTGTATAAAAGAATCCTTTTTAAACTTACCCTTGAAAATTGTATCATGGTAGTAGCCTTTTATTTCTTTAATCTCTTGGGTTTCATTTATTACCTTGTTTTCATTTACGCTAGCATTCACGTTGTCATTTTCGCTCATTTAGCTTCCCCCACAATCACGAATCATGGAACTGACGGCCGTCATCGGTTACAAGTCTTTCAGTCTTTGGATACTCGTACATGGCATCATTATCTACATTTTCCTCAAGGTATTTCACAAATCTGGCAGCATACCATTTAGCCATTCCAAGATTATGCATTATATAATTTCCGCAATTTTCAGGATTGGTTCCTGGTACTTCCGTATTTCCTTCTACTGACTTGAAAGCGCTGAGGATGATATCATAGATTTCCCTCGGAGCTTTTGCTCCCTTTAATATAAGGTAGAATCCCGTGAGACATCCCATAGGTCCCCAGTAGATTACCTCATCCTTCCAATCCGGATCATTTCTAAGGTATGTGGCTATTATGTGCTCAAGGGAATGCATCGACGCATCATCCAAAGCCGGCTCTACATTTGGCTTTGTTACTCTGATGTCATATGTTGTGATGACTTCGTCTCCTAACTTGTCCTGCCTGCTGACAAATATTCCCGGCACTATTCTGGTATGATCAACTGAAAAACTTTGTATTAATTCCATTTTGTATCTCCTTTTTTTATTTTCTCAACCCTTGCGGCCTTTTTTCCCGGTGCGTTCGTAGTATTTCTTCTTTTCCTCATATAGCTTTGCATCGGCGGCCTGATACATGGTATCTATGGTGCTGTCCTCTGCTTTCATTGCGTATCCGATGGAACAGGAATATGGTGTATTACCCACCTCCTGCCTGATACGTTCTATCAATGATTTCACATCATCCTTCGTAGATTCCAGACAAAGGATAACATATTCATCACCACCGATTCGATATACCCTGTGATTCTGACTTGATGCCTTCCAGAAACAGTCGGCCAGAGTCTTAAGTGCAACATCACCGGCCTTATGTCCCTGATTATCATTTATCTCTTTTAAGCCATCCATATCTATGGCTACAATGGAGGTTATTTCATCTATATGCTTTTCAGAATCCGAATAATAGCTCTGACGGTTCAGAAGCTTGGTCAGCGAATCTCTCTTTGTATTCTGCTGCAACAGATAAACGTAATATAGAACAATTTCTATAGCTATAGTAACCATAAACCAATGCATGGAAACATCTTCCATAAAAAGAGGCATGGCCAGACAGGCTACCGCCGTCACAACAAGATATATCAATAAAGGATAATCCTCTTTATTATTTTTCTTGGAATTAAAGAGATTTCCTATAAAGTATATCAGATAAAGTCCATTTACAACATATGTCAGGTACCCCAGAGGTCCTCTACCGAAATGATTTCCATTGGCAAAATAGAAAACAATGCCTGTGGGAATGGACACAATACAAAGAACAGCGTTCACTATAGCAGGAATCAAAAGGTATATCTTCTTACGTGGATATACTATCACTATGATACTAACCAGTATAAAGGTAATCAAAGAATAATTCACCGCAGACAGCACTGCTCTCATAGGCGAATAAAACTCCAGATTACCAAAGTAGGATTCCACATAACTTGTTACGGTATACAGAAATAACATGGAAATAGCCAGAGACATCTGATAGATAACCTTGCGTTCCAGATGCATATCCGAAAACAATACTATAGATAAACCTATCAGTAATACCACGACTCCCCAATATTCAGTTAAATAGTCTGAAATAGACACGATAGATTTCCTTCACTTTCATAAAACATTTCTCGTCTATTCTAACATATCCCATGTTTTCCTTCAACAAAGCAACTGATAATCTTCATTATTAATACTGCTTGGGTAGTTGTTGCTCATTTGTTATACTGAAAGTATTATAGTGATAACAGCTAATTGTTATAGAAAAAGTGGAGGTAATATCATGCCAAAGAAAAAACCATATGAAGTAATGTCTGAATCTGAAAAGAACAAGCTTTCCATATTGTCTAAAATTATAATATTTGATGTACTGAGAGATGTACTGACAGCGGATGAAAAGCTTCAGTATCTAAAAAATATGTCTATCTTCGAACTGCTGGATTCAGATGAAGAAGTGGCTTATGAAGCATATAAAAACGAGTATCGTCCTTTAAAAAATGAAATACAAAGAAATTATAATGCTTATGACGATTTTTTATTCACGAATACTATAAATGAGCCCTATTCCAATGTTCGTTTTACATCACAAAAGGATATACATCAGATATTAGCTGCACCTCAGATGGAGAGACCCATAAATCTGATGTTAAAGACTGCTGATAAGCTGGCAAAGAAAACTGATGAATATATTAAAACACTCACTGATCCTGATCAGATTAAATACGTAAGCACTCTTAATACATTTCTCAAGGATTTTGTAAATCTGAAATTCAAGAAAAACTATATGGAAAATGCAGCTTATGAGCATAGTTTTCTTATTCTGACAACTACACTGGCTGTTTCTAAACCCGTTCTGTCAGCCACTCTTAACGATGATAATACTGTAAATTATCAAGTGGATAGCATGGCAGGAACAGACTTTAAAATGATAATAGATGCGATAAAGTCAACTCCAATTTTAGATACATGCAGTCAAGGTGCAGCGCTCCAGAAATCTCTGGATAAACTGGATGATTACAGTCTGGAAAGCAGAAATGAACTTATAAGTAAATATGAGTCTTATCTGGAAAAAGCAAGGCAGATACCACTTATGACAGAAGAACAGTATAATGAGGTTCAATCTCATTCTCAGAACGGTAGTCCTATATTCCAGAATGATTATGATGAGTTTAATACCGGAAGTCGTGGCAGTGCCTTTATGATAGCTGAGGCCGAATTCTGGATTAAAGCTCTTAAAGCTGGCTGGTCAAAGGATGATATACTTGTTTTGAGACAGTATTATTATATCATGCGAGAAACCGAAAAGGATTCCAAAGTCGACAATGATTTTAAAGATCATAATAAAAAGATTTTCGAAAAAATAAAGCCTGTTTGTGATGAAGTATTCACAGACGAACCTATAACACCCGAAAGAAGACTTGAGATACTTGGAAAAGTTAAAAATAGTATCTTACTTATTGAAGATGATATATCAAAGCATCACGATAATTATAATGGAACAGTTTTTGGAAGTGGTTTATACATACCGGTTTTGAAAACAACAATCCAGAATCGTATAGATGCAACACTTGATCCAAGGGACAAGCTCTTTATGAAGGGCGCAACACCTCAGGATATGATAGATGCATTAAAGGCAGCTGATAAATCTAGAATTAAATCTTCAGATGAATTTAAAAATATGCTGAAGGAGCTGAATAAGCTAAATAGCATCAACAAGGAAACGGATCCTGAGAAATATGAGTTCCAGCAGCTTCGTGCATTGAAAAAGGCTGAGGAATACAGGGATTATAAAATCAAACAGATGAAGGATCCAAGTCATAAGAGAAGTCCTTATGAAGCTAAGCGTGTTACCTCTGCAAATGCGATCATAAATGCCCTGAAGAAAAGTGACCCCCTTGATCTTCTGATTGAAGTTCCTGAGAAAAACCAAAAAGTAGCTGATGTAACACTTGATTTCGTACATGCTAAAAGATTTGTATACAATACAACCAGAATGGAGAAGGGAAGAACTCATATCCTGACACAGCTGAGGGCTATGAAGACTGCTCTTCTGAATACTCAGAGTGATAAAACTAAAAACTTTGAAAACAAAAATCAGCTCAACGGTTCAGATACGTATAAGAATATGACTCAGTCACTTCAGGATGCTATAGAAAAACTGGAAAATGCCGACACCCAGCCAAAGGACATTAAGGAAGCACTTGAAAAATTCCAAACCAGAGCATCTGAGTATCAGAAAGACCATGATAAAATGAGTCAGGGTAACTTCCTCTGGAGAAAGACTGACAGACAGAAGGTTGCAGAAAAGGCCATAAAGGATGTTCCTGTAATGCTCTCAACCTATGATCATCTTAGATGTGATCTTGCAGAATTCACTGATTTTGATGATAAGCCATACAGTCATATTAAGCTTTCTGAAGCTAAAACAATATCTGATAACATTAAAAATCAGTATCAGCAGGAATTCCAGAATGCCAACGAACCTGATTTTGATAATGAGATAAATACATATGACAACATATCAAAAACCAGACTTGAGATAAAAAAATACATGATGGAAAAGTCTCCTGTTGTGGCTGAAAACTATACCATGTATCGTGATCCAAGCTACTATTCTTATCTCCTTAATACAAATGATATGACAACACTTGCTAAAGCTTATATTGTAAAAAAAGCATTTGATAAAACATACAGAGCTGCTTCCGAGGAAGAACTAAATGAGATCAAAGATGAGATAACAGCTGACGGAGCCATAGATAAACAAGCTGAGACTCTTGCAAAGGACCCGGCATTTAAACTTCTAACAACCTATTTCCCAAGAACCTGGATGAATAAGTGGGACGAAGTAAAAGATCTTTCTGCTACCATTTCAACTTCTTATAATAATTACAACCAGGCTGCATTGGATGAAGGACAGGCTGATATCGGACGAAGCTACGAAAGCATAGCTGAGTATGCAGTAAAAACAAATAACATAAACACTGAAATCATAGCTGAAATGGTTACAAGACAGATAATCGCCACCCAGAAGAATCAGACCATAGCTCATATTCTTGCACTTTGCGAAGGTGACGACAGAAAAAATATGTTCAATGGAATGAAAAATGCATGCGTCGGATATCTCACCCGTCATATTGATAAAATAAATACAAGCATTGCAAACAAACCAAACAAAGAAGAACTTGGCCTGCAAAAGCTAAGCGATCTTCTGAATTCATCAAAGATCAAAAAGGGTCTGACAGAGGCCATGCTGAGGAGTCAGGAAACATCAATAAATGAAGTTGTACGAGTTAGTCGTGAAGCTCACCTTCAGAATAATCCCGCCCCCCAGCCAGTACATATGTAATAAAGCCTTCCCCTTGAGGAATTTGCCTTCCCCTTGAGGGACGGCCTGTGTGCCAGTGGCACACGTTTTAGGCCGATTGACCGAGTCGGAGACGAGACCTAGGTGTCAGCTGATTTATCAGCTGACG
>CADBMW010000260.1 GCA_902795855.1 uncultured Lachnospiraceae bacterium | reverse complement strand
AGCGGTGAGGCAAAGAACTCATGGCTTACAGGTACAGCTGCATGGAACTTTGTAGCAATCAGCCAGTATATCCTGGGTATCACACCAGACTGGAATGGTCTTAAGGTTGATCCTTCTATTCCTTCAGACTGGGATGGATTCAAGGCTACACGTCAGTTCCGTGGCGACACATATGAGATCGAGGTTAAGAACCCAGACCACATCGAGAAGGGCGTTAAGTCACTTACAGTTGATGGAAAAGCTGTAGATGGAAATGTTATCCCTGTATTCGGTGATGGCGCAGTTCACAAGGTTGAAGTTGTTCTTGGCTAATCAAAACAAAGAATAGACAAAAAAATCGGCGGTTCAAAATGAACCGTCGATTTTTTTAACTTTTTATAACTATTAAATGAATTAACAAATAAATAACCTGTGTCTTACTCTTCTACACCTAATTCCTTAAGGATCTTGATGAGATCTTCTACAGTTTCGATTTCACTTGTTCTCTCCTGAGGCATTTCTATATTAAACTCTTCTTCAAGAGCCATCACAAGATCATAAAGATCCAGGGAATCAACTGCAAGATCATCCTTGAAGGATGTATCCATTGTAACGTCCTGTGGCTGAATTGAAAGATGCTCCATCATTATCTCTACAAGCTTATCAAATATCATAACAAAACCTCCCGATATAAGTATCCTACGAATAGTTACAATACAATATGTATATATGCTTGTCAACACTATTTTTCCATTATTATTTTTTTATAACAAAAGTCTATAATTTGGAAAAACACTTTAGTGCAGAAGCTATAACCTGGTCCATATCATAATACTTATATTCTCCAAGACGACCACCGAATATTATCCTGTCACAGCTGACTTTTTCACTTTCAGCATCTGCAAGAAGCTTATATTTTTGATACAGCTCCTGATTCTTATCATCATTTACAGGATAGTAAGGTTCGTCAGCAGGAGTCCATTCCTGACTGTATTCCCGGGAGATTACAGTCTTGGGTATGTCATTTCCATTCTCGTCCTTGCCAAACTCAAACCACTTATGCTCTATTATACGGGTCCATGGAGTTTCCCGGTCCGTATAATTCATTACTGCATTTCCCTGGAAGTCCGGGGTATCAAGTATCTCGTCCTCAAATCTGACGGCCCTGTACTGAAGAGCCCCCAGCCTATGATCAAAATAAGCATCTATGGGGCCGGTATAAACAACCGTCTTTGCAAGGGCATTATATTCATCCCTGTTTTCGAGATAATCCACTCCCAGTCTTACCTCTATGCCCTCCAGCATCTTCTCCACCATGGAGGTGTAACCGCCAACAGGAATCCCCTGATAAATGGCATTGAAATAGTTATTATCATATTTAAAACGAACAGGAAGACGGCGGATGATAAAGCTGGGAAGCTCCGTGCAGGGTCTGCCCCACTGTTTCTCCGTATAGCCCTTAACCAGCTTTTCATATATATCATTTCCCACAAGGGAAATTGCCTGCTGTTCCAGATTTTTTGGAACAAAGTCCTTCAGCCACTCCTTGTACTCCGGACTTTCCTCATCGAAATTATCGGTTGAAAGCTCCGAGAATTTTCCGGTATCCTCCAGAAAGAATCTGTGGAGTGCCTCCCTTTTGCTCTGCTCGATTTTCTCTTCAGCCTCCTGGGCAGTATTAACTCCCCACATCTGATGAAAGGTATTCATGTTAAAGGGAAGGTTATAAAACTCTCCCTTATAATTTGCCACCGGCGAATTTATATAGTCATTGAATGTGGCAAATTTATTCACATACTCCCACACCTCTTCATCATTTGTATGAAAAATGTGAGCACCATATCTATGCACATTTATTCCTTCCACCTTTTCGGTGTAGGCATTGCCCGCTATATGTTTTCTTTTCTCAATTACAAGAACAGACTTTCCGGAAGCCTTTGCCCTCTGGGCAAAGGTAGCTCCAAAAAGTCCTGCTCCTACCACCAGGTAATCATACATTATTTTTTTCCACCATATTTCTCTTTGTAATTCTCGATGCACTTCTCGATTATTTCTACAGCCTCCAGGGCACCCTTTACATCATCCACGATGGTTTCCTTACCCTCCAGATGCTTATAGACTGAAAAGAAATGCTGTATTTCTTTAAATACATGGCTGGGAAGTTCATTGATATCCGCATATGCTTTATATGTGGGATCACCATATGGAACTGCGATAATCTTCTCATCTCCAAGTCCGCCATCCAGCATCTTCATAACACCTATAGGATATGACCTTACAAGTGTCATAGGCATTATCTTCTCGCTGCAAAGTACCAGTACATCCAAAGGATCGTGGTCATCACCAAGAGTCCTTGGAATGAAGCCATAGTTTGCAGGATAGTGGGTAGCTGTATACAGAACTCTGTCCAGCATCAGCATACCGGTTTCCTTATCAAGCTCATACTTCATGTTGCTGCCTCTGCTTATTTCTATAACAGAAACAAAGTCACCAGGATAAATTCTTTCCTCATCAATATCATGCCATATGTTCATAGTACCCCTCCTTGTTATTATTCTGGTTTTTTAACCCCATCATGTTTTAAGTGTCATAAATTCAACTTGCCCAAAAAGTCCGGTACGTCAGTCTCAATCTTAACAGTCATGCACCCCGCTGCCTCACCGGCCTTCATATCATAATCACTGTCCCCCACCATATAGGACTGCGACAGATCTATATTGAAATCCTCTGCCGCCCTGAGTATCAGTCCCGGCTTTGGCTTACGACAGTCACATACTATCTTAAGCTCCGGTACCTCTCCCTCAAATCCCTTATCAGGATGATGAGGACAGAAATATATTCCATCTACATAGGCGCCCTCCTGACCAAGAAGCCGCTCCATTTTATTATGAACCTCGTTTAAGCCTTCAAATGTTATCTCACCTCTGGCTACTACCGGCTGATTGGTTATCACTATAGCCAGATAGCCGGATTCGTTTATCTTCTTTATTGACTCAGCTACTCCCGGAAGAAGCTCGAAGGTATTGATGTCACTTAAAAATCCAAGGTATTTATTAATGGTTCCGTCTCTGTCTAAGAATACAGCTTTCTGCTTATTCTTAAGATTCTTTGCCTGAACCACACCATTCTCATAGTCTCTGCATACTGCCTCATATCTGTCAGGTGTTCCCATGTCTTTAACATATTCCGGGCTGTCATATGCATACATGAGACCGGTTCCCGCAAGAGGCTTCAGTATCTGACGATCCAGATCCACCTTCTCAGTATCAGGTCTTTGCTCCAGAACCTTAGGTGATATAACATGCAGACCTGCATTTACCCTGTTTTTATAATTCTCAGGTCTTGGATCTTCCTTAGCCAGCCATTTTGTAACCTTCTTATCCTCATCTGCAAATACCAGACCACTGTCGTAAGGGTGACTGTTGGGATGGGTAAAGAGGGAAACAAGGCCTCCGCATTTTTTATGAAAATCCACAAATCTGTTGAAGTCCACATCAAACATTGCATCAGCATTCAGAAGCAGAAAATCCTCTGTCAGTTCATTTTTTAATTCATATAATGCTCCGGCATTTCCCAGAGGAGTCTCCTCGTTAAAATAAGTTATATTAACTCCGAACTCCTTACCGGTTACAGGAGACACCTTGCTGCCGTCTCCGAAATAATCCATTATAATATGTCCAAGGTGGCTTACGGTAATTATAATATCTGTAAAGCCCTGAACTCTGAGACACTCTATCTCTCTTTCCAGTACAGGGATGCCGCACACCTTGATCATGGGCTTTGGTATATCACTTGCCACAGATGAGATACGTGTTCCCTTCCCACCTGCCATTATTACAGTCTTCAAATCATCTTCCTCTTTATTTATTCTTATTAGTCAGAGCTCTGAGAGGTTTGGTCAGCTTCCAGGACTTGGAATTCAGAAGCTCCTTTCGCTCCTTCTCCGACTTCTCCAGCTTAGCCTCCAGCTTTTCCACCTTTCTGGTAAGCTCCATATTTTCCATATTCAGAGTATGAGTCTTAGTCTCATAATCAAACCTGGAAAGATATTTTCCATTTATAACTCTGTTCAGAGTCTGTATTAAATCAAATATATCATATTTTGAAATAGATTCAAACCTTTCTGTATCAGAGAAATTCTCTGTATATCTGAGGATATATTCATACACCAGATTCATATCCATTTTCACCTCATCCGGAGTATATGAAATCTTAAGGGCATCCAGATAATCCGTGAAGCATTTTGATGGTCCGAAGAGGAAGACACTGTCCACATGGCTGTCCGGAAGGATATTATAATGAGCATCCACGTAATAAGCATCCAGGCCTCTCATCTCATTTATCATAAACTGTGGAATAAGATGACTGTTAAGGGATCTTCTGAGTATAGTCAGCCTGGTACCTCTCTTACAGAAAAGTCCCAGATGGGAAAGAGTTCCCTCCGAGCACACCACCTCATCTGCCCCCTTCATATAGGCTATCTGCTCTTCCACCGAGTGCTGCTCAGGTGAGATTATCTCGTAGCCTCTCTTCTTGAAGAACTCCTCAAGGTACTCCTCATTTATTCCATCATTAGCCCCATCATATCTGGTAAAGCTTCTTCTGGTAAGATAAAGCTTCTTATATTCCTTAGCCTCGACAGCCTCCATCATTTTATCGTAGATCACATTAAACTTATCATGGTAATTACTGAAAAGGATAAAGGCCTGTTCCGGAATTATAACCTTTCTGAACTGTGTGGGCTTTTCGATAACCATGACTCTGCTCATATCAATTCCCAGAAGCCTGAAGAAGGTATCCGCAAACTCCCTGGATTCCGGAAGTATGACAAATGCTATCTTCAGCTCAGGACTATTTCCCTCCACCACATACCAGAGTCTGGACATGGTCTCAATAAGCATATGTCCGAATCTTCTGGCAGTAGGGAATATAACACCACCATAGATTACTTCTTCATCCTTCTGCTCAACCTCGCTCCTGTCCACCTT
>CADBMW010000259.1 GCA_902795855.1 uncultured Lachnospiraceae bacterium | reverse complement strand
GAATGCTATCCTTGAGAAGTCAAAGACAAATTATGAGATCAAGCAGATGATCGATGATCGTCAGAAGACTCTTGTATTTATGGCTTGCGAGGATATGATCGTAAATGGTCTGAATGGTGGCAAGATTGCTATCATCAGTGGCGATTATGATCCAAAGGTAGCTGAAAAGCTTCTTGTTAAAACATATGATGGTATTTCAGTTCCTGCAAGATATAAGAAGAGTGACAGCTCACATTCACAGTCTTCACGTGGTGGACTTTTCGGTTCAAGAAATGTTCAGGCGTCTATGGATGCTGATTTAAAGAAGCTGCTTGATGATTCTAAGATTGAGGAAATGCTGCTTAAATCAGAATGGCTTTGGCATCAGCATGAGAGCAAAGGTCAGCCGGAGCAGACACCTCAGGAAGCTACATATTCTGTAGTTTGCGCTATAAAGGCTACTGAGAAGCTCATTGATAAGAAAGGTGGCGGAGTTGCACCTAAGCCAGAATCAACACCTAATAAGAAGGTTATCATTACAAAGACTGGTAAGGTTATAGAGCTTTCAGATGAAGGATCATCTTCACATTCTGGTTCAAATATAACCATTACTCCTTCTGTAGTAGAGAATATAAATAACATTCAGAATATCCTTAAGGATAAGTCAGAAGAGAATGTAGATTACGTTAAGGACTACGTAAATGACTGGATCGACACTCTGATGAAGACTAAGTTCGACATGGATACAATGCTTTCAGTATTTGAAGCAGAAGAGCTTAGAAATAAGACATTCCAGGTACTTAAGAAGCTCAGAGCAGACGTTCTGTAAAACAGGTCAAAAAGAAAGAAGCGGTTTCGGCCGCTTCTTTCTTTTTGTATTTAAGGATAAATTACTATGCTTTTATGTCAGATTTTATTTTGTGTTTTGTAAGATACATTTTCTTAATTGGAAACTCAAGGATTCTTTTTAAGACAATATAGTATTTGATTTCTTTATCCAGAGGATTAACCAGAATTGAATGAATCTTAGCATTGTTTGCTCCCCAGATATCTGTAAACAGTTGATCTCCAATAAAGATGGTGGTGCTTCTTTTTATGTTAAGCTTTTTAACGCCTTTAAGGAATCCTTCTGCTTTTGGTTTGCCGGCTTTATATACATATTCCACATTTACCTCATCGTTAAACTCCTTAACGCGAGGTTCTTCATTGTTGGAGACAAAACAAACTTTGAATCCGATATCCTTTAGTTTTTTGAATAATGCTCTTGATCTGTCATCATGCATCTTATCATGAGGGACCAGAGTGTTGTCTATATCAAAAAGAATTCCTCTGTAACCAAGATCGTAATACTTTTGAAAATCAATAGCGTAGGTTGATTCATAATATTCTGATGGAAATAAAAAATGTGCCATAATGTCTCCTTTTAGTTGAAAAATTCATATACAGCTCTGGCGGATTTTTCGTTCATTCCTTCCACTGAGGCAAGTTCTTCTATGGAGGCCTGCTTTATTGCTTCGATTTCTTTGAAATATAGTAGTAGAGCCTTCCTTCTGGCAGGACCTATTCCTTTTATATCATCCAGAATTGATTTGACCTGTTCCTTGCTTCTTAGCTGTTTATGATAGGTGATCGCAAATCTGTGGGTTTCATCCTGAAGTGCGGTTATCATATTTATTGCTTCACTTCCTGAAGAGAATTCTAATTCTTTTTCGTTATAAAGTAAAGCTCTGGTTCTGTGATTGTCATCCTTAACCATTCCGCATACTGGTATATCTATTCCCAGACTGTCCAGAACCATCTGGGCTATATGTATCTGACCTTTGCCTCCGTCCATCATTATAACATCAGGATAATCTCCAAGGGAATCATTTGTAAATCTTCTGGATAATACCTCTTTCATGGAAGCGTAGTCATCGGGGCCTTCTACAGTCTTAAGCCTGAATTTCCTGTATGCATTTCTTTTTGGTTTGCCATCCACAAATACAACCATGGATGCAACGCTGTGATAACCGGAAATGTTTGATATATCATAGGCCTCCATTCTGGAAGCTTTTTCAATGCCTATTATATCAGCGATTTCAGCACATGCGCCTATAGTTCTCTTTTCCAGTTTCTTAATACGTTCAATATCCTGGGAGAGTACAAGTCTGGCGTTATCCTCAGCCAGCTTAATCAGTCCCTTTTTCTCTCCCTTTTGAGGAATGATTATATTTACCTTCTGACCTTTTCGTTCAGATAAATACTTAGATATTATTTCTTCATCATTTATTTCAGTGACCGTGAGAATTTCTTTCGGGACAAATGGTATCCCCACATAATACTGTTTTATAAATTCTGTGATTATCTCAGAATCTGTATCTGATTCATCCGAAGACATATGATGATTCTCTCTTCCGATAAGAGTACCATCTCTTACAAAGAATATGGAAATCACAGCATCCCCTTTATTTCTTGCCAGGGCTATAATATCTCTGTCTTCAGTGCTTACATTGTTTATACGCTGTTTTTCTGAGATGGCCTTTATACTATGCAGAAGATCTCTTTTTTCGGCTGCAAGTTCAAATTCCATATTTTCTGCAGCTTTTTTCATTTCTTCTTTAATCTGATTCTCGATATCCTTTGTATTTCCATTCAGAAAACTGATGGTTTCATCAATCTGTTTTCTATATTCTTCCTTGGTGACATAGCCTGCACATGGAGCAGTGCACTGGCCAATCTGATAATATAGACAAGGCCTTTCATCTGCTTTTTCTGAATCTATATGTTTGTTACAGTTTCTCAGTTTAAAGAGCTTCTTGAGTAGTGCAAGGGTGTCATGAACAGCCTTTCCGTCAGTAAAGGGGCCAAAGTACATGGATTTATCCCGGCTCATTCTGTGACTCATCATAACCTTTGGAAAATCATCATTTAATGTAATCCTGATATAAGGGTAACCCTTGTCATCAGTCATCAGTGTATTGTACTTAGGTCTATGCTCCTTTATAAGATTACATTCCAGGATAAGTGCTTCCATTTCGGAGGCGGTTACAATATATTCGAAATATGAAATCTGAGATACCATTTTAAGGATCTTGGGAGAGTTGTTGTGCCCGTGCCCTGAGCGGAAATACTGCCTTACCCGGTTATGAAGATTTGTGGCTTTTCCAACATAAAGAATAGCCTCGTTTTTATCATGCATAATGTATACTCCGGGGCTGTTTGGAAGCTTTTTTAATTCTTCTTCTATATCAAATATTTCCATGATGGTTCTCTTGTTATTTCTTACTTGTTATGATACTATTAGCTATAGTTTTATTATACAAAAATATGTAAATATGGCAAATGATTATTATGGAGGGGGTAATGAAAGAGGAATATAGTGTCAGGCTGACTGATTTTATAGAGAAGATGAATCTTAAGAATCATACACCTGAAATTGATACGGATAAAATTCTTATAAGTGATCCGGATATTAACAGACCAGCACTTCAGCTGGCCGGTTTTTTTGAGCACTTTGATACCACAAGAGTTCAGATCTGTGGAAATGTGGAGCATGCATATCTGGCTGATATGCATACAAGGGAAGAGAATATCGACATCTTTGATAAGCTCTTTGAATTTCCTATTCCCTGTCTTGTATTCTGCCGTGATATAGAGCCTTATGACTTTATCATCGAAGCCGGAAATAAGCATGGAATTCCAATTCTTACCAGCTCGGCTACTACATCTTCCTTTGTTCACGAAACTGTTAGATATCTTCATGAGGAGCTTGCTCCGAGAATATCTATACATGCAGTTCTGGTTGATGTTTTTGGTGAAGGTGTACTCATCATGGGCGACAGTGGAATTGGTAAATCCGAGGCTGCTCTTGAGCTCATAAAGAGAGGTCACAGACTTGTGGCTGATGACGTGGTTCAGATCAAGAAGATCAGTGATGATACCCTGATTGGTGAATCTCCTGAGATCACAAGACATTTTATCGAGCTCAGAGGTATTGGTATCATAGATGTAAAAACCATGTTTGGTGTTGAATGTGTTAAGCTGTCCCAACAGGTGGATCTGGTTATTAAGCTTGAGGAATGGGATAAGGATGCAAACTATGACAGACTGGGACTTTCGGATAATTATGTGGAATTCCTTGGCGCCAAGGTAATATCACATTCTATACCTATCAGACCGGGCCGTAACCTGGCTATCATTGTTGAATCTGCCGCTGTAAATCACAGACAGAAGAAGATGGGTTATAATGCAGCTCAGGAGCTCTACAACAGAGTTACCAAGGGGCTGAATAAACAATAATATATCATTCATTACTTTTAGGAGGGTATAAAAATGGAATCTTATGTATTTGGTGTTGATATCGGAGGCACTACAGTAAAAATAGGTCTTTTTTCTACAGATGGAGTACTCCTTGAAAAATGGGAAATAACCACAAGAACCGATGACGGTGGTGCATATATTCTTTCCGATATTGCTAAATCAATTGATGATAAAATCGCTGAAAAGGCTATAGATAAGTCTGCAGTAAAGGGTATCGGTATGGGTGTTCCGGGACCGGTTAAAGATGACGGAACAGTTGTAAAATGCGTTAATCTCGGATGGGGCGTATTTAATGCTGCAGATGAATTAAGTGAGATAACAGGTCTTCCTGTTAAGGTTGGAAATGATGCTAATATGGCTGCCCTTGGTGAGTACTGGCAGGGTGGCGGAAAAGGCTATAAGAATGTTGTCATGGTAACACTTGGTACCGGTGTAGGCGGCGGAATTATTATAAACGGTAAAATGCATGCAGGTGTAAATGGCGCAGGCGGAGAGATAGGACATATGACTATTGATCTGGATGAGCAGGATGTATGTAACTGTGGAAAGAAGGGCTGTCTTGAGCAGTATGCTTCTGCAACAGGAATTGTCAGACTTGCAAACCGTGCACTTCAGACTTCTGAGAAGCCATCTAAGCTTAGAGAGGTTAAGTATATTTCTGCAAAGGAAATATTTGATGCGGCAAAGACCGGTGATAACCTTGCTCTTGAACTGGTGGAGGAACACGGAAGAAGACTTGGATACGCACTTGCCAATGTTGCTGCTGTAGTTGATCCTGAGGTATTTGTTATAGGTGGTGGTGTATCCAGAGCAGGAGACATTCTTATAAAAGCTACCAAAAAGTATTTCCAGGAATATGCATTCCATGCTTGCAGAAATGCTGAGTTAAAGCTGGCAACTCTTGGAAATGATGCCGGAATGTATGGTGGTGCAGCTTCCATACTTTAATAAATAGTAATTTTTGACAGTAAAATCTGAATTTCCAAATATTTTTTTACTATTTTTGAGTATTGAAAATTAGAACTCTACAATGTAGTATAGTACATTGTAGAGTTTTATTTTTAAAGGAAACGCTTACTGAAATGAATTACGAATTACTTACAAATGAACCTATGTCCCAGCATACCACATTCAGAACAGGTGGAAAGGCTGACAGGTTCTTTAAGATAAATAATATAGATGGACTTAAGGAAGTCCTTGAAATATGTCACGGTGAAGGCGTTAATCCACTTATCATTGGAAATGGAAGTAATCTTCTGGTCTCTGATAAGGGTATTCGTATTCCTGTGATAGATATTAAAAATGCCGCTCAGGATATAGTGGTTGATGACTGCAGCATTACTTCCGGAGCAGGAGTTCTGCTTTCGAAATTATCACAGACTGCTCTTGATAATTCCCTTACAGGACTTGAGTTTGCTTTTGGTATTCCCGGAAGTGTTGGTGGAGCTGTTTTTATGAATGCAGGAGCCTACGGCGGCGAAATAAAGGATGTTGCTGTTAGTGTAAAGGTTTATAAGGATGGTCAGGTTATGGATATACCTGCATCTGAAATGGACTTTTCTTACAGGCACAGCCGGGCTATGAATGAATATATGATCATCCTGGGTGTTACGGTTAAGCTTGAAAAAGGAAATAAAGAAGATATAAAAGCTGCAATGGATGATTTTACTTTCAGAAGAAAAAGTAAACAGCCACTTGAATATCCAAGTGCCGGCTCCACATTTAAAAGACCTGAAGGCTATTTTGCAGGCAAGCTTATTATGGACTCTGGCCTTGCAGGAAAAAGCATAGGCGGAGCCATGGTCAGTCCAAAGCATTGTGGGTTTATCATAAATCATGATAATGCCACATCAACTGATGTATATGAACTGATTAAGTTCGTAAAAAAAGAAGTAAATGATAAATTCGGTGTTATGCTTGAAGAAGAAGTTAAACTAATAGGGGAGTTTAATTAAAGGAGAAGAGCTTTGCGTTTTATATTTGTTACCGGAATGAGTGGTGCAGGAAAATCTACAGCATTAAAGTCTCTTGAAGACCTTGGTTTTTTCTGTGTAGATAATCTGCCGGTTGCTCTTATTGACAGATTTGTAGCACTTTCAATTGATAATAATTTTGAAAATGACAAAATTGCTTTGGGGGTAGATATAAGAAGCGGTGATGGACTGGGAGAGCTTAGTCACTGCCTCAACAGACTCCGTGAGAACAAGTTTAATTTTGAAATTCTGTATCTTGATGCAAATGACCAGTCTCTTGTGAAAAGATATAAGGAAACAAGACGTGAGCATCCTCTTGCAAAGGGACTGTCTCTTGAAGATGGAATAAACGAAGAAAGAAGCAGAATTGATTTCCTGAAAAAATCTGCTGATTATACAATAGATACATCCGGCCTTCTTACAAGAGAGCTAAAAAATGAGATAGTAAAAATCTTTTCTAATAAAAAAGACTATACAAATATGATAGTTACGATAATGTCCTTTGGATATAAATTTGGAATTCCTCAGGATGCCGACTATGTATTTGATGTAAGGTTTATGCCTAATCCATATTACGAACCGAATCTCAGAAGAAAAACTGGAAATGATATTGAGGTTCAGGAATATGTTATGAACAGTGATGCCAGCAAGGATTTCCTTGATAAGATAGATGGGCTCATGAGTTTTGTGACCTCCGAGTTTGTAAATAACGATGACAGACACCAGCTGGTTGTGGCTGTGGGCTGTACAGGCGGAAGACACAGATCAGTTACCATAGCAAATCTGCTGCATCAGAGACTTTCGGGTCTGCCTTATTCTGTCAGAGTCTTTCATAGAGATATAGCTAATGATACATACGTAAAGGGTGAGGCCTGATGTCATTTTCTTCAGATATAAAAACTGAATTATGTCAGGATATTCCGAAGTCAATACATTGCAGAATTGCTGAGCTTGCAGGTATCATATCTGTTAACGGAAGAGTAGAAGAATATGAAAATGATAAAAGGCTTATCATCAGAGCAGAGAATGAAACTCTGGAAGATCTGGTGAGAACTCTTTTGTCTATTCTGTTTAAAGCATCTCAGGATAAGGTTTTACTTGTTTCTGAAAAAATGCATCATAGAAAGCTGGTCATATCCCATAAGGATCTGATGGATGAGATATATTTAAAATTAAAGCTAAATGATGATGGCAGCAGAATCCGTGTTGATAAAATGGTGACTGAGCGAAGCTGCTGCAAGAAGCTTTATCTGAGAGGGGCTTTTATAGCCGGTGGTTATATGGGAAGTCCCGAAAAGAATTATCAGCTTGAGCTTAGTCTTCTCAGCCAGCAGGAGGCTGAAAGGATAAGTGATATCCTTCTTAAAGAAGGACTGGAAAGCAGAATATCCAAAAGAAGAGACAGATTCGTTCTGTATGTAAAAGATGGAGATACCATTTCTGCACTTCTCGGTCTTCTGGGGGCCGGAAATGCTATGATGGAATTTGAAAACATCCGCATTTTGAAGGATATAAGAAATGTAGTTAATCGCGAGGTTAACTGCGATACTGCGAATATGGCCAAAACTGCCAGTGCGGCAGCTAAGCATATAGAAGATATAAAATATATAAGAGATAATATCGGTTTGGACTATCTCAGTGATGTACTTAGGGAGACCGCTTCCTTAAGACTTGAATACCCCATGCATTCAATCAAGGAACTGGGAGAGTTGTTCAATCCTCCTGTAGGAAAATCCGGTATTAATCACAGACTCAGAAAAATCAGCAGTATAGCTGATGAGTTAAGAAACAAGTAATAATCTAAAGTAGTAAAACAAAATAATATTAAGAGGAGAAATTAAGATGTTACAGAAGAAATTTACCGTTAATATTCGTGAGTTTGATGAGGCTCGTCCTGTTGCTGAGATAGTTCAGACAGCCAGCAGATATAACAGTGATATTCATTTTATATCAGGCTCAAAGATTATCAACGCAAAAAGTATAATGGGGATGATGAGTCTTGGCCTTTGTAACAATGAAGAAATAAGCATTGAAGCGGACGGAGCAGATGAAATAGATGCTATAGATGCTATTATAAAATATATGACTACAGAAGATTAACATTTATTGCGACACAGATTACATTATGTTATAATAACCACGTATGCTATAAACGTATTAATGGTGGAGGAACCGTGGAATGGGATTTTTTAGCAACTTGAAGGATAAGTTTTCAGCATTAAGTTTTGGTGGTGGAAAAAAATCAAATAAGAGTACAGTAGAACTTCAGTATGATAAGGCTATGAGTCTTATGGAAAATGCCAACGGAAGCGAAGCTGTAGAAATCCTTGAGGGTATTGCAGATATAGGTTTTAATGACCAGAGTTATAAAAACCTTGGACTTGATGCTCTTAAGGTTCTTAGTGAGTTTTATGAAAACGGAAAATATGATAATGCCAAAACTGAGAAGGATCTCAATAAAGCTGCAACATATCTTGAAAAATATTCAAATCTTTCAAATGATGCAGAGATGGTATATAAGACTGCAAAGATGTACCTTGAAGCTCAGAACTTTTCAAAGGCTATTTCGCTGTTTGAGAAGGCAACTCAGCTTGGGGTGAAATCAGCTTACATGAATCTCGGTTCCATCTATGAAAATGGTCTTTGCCGTGTGGATGAATATGGAAATAAGAGTGATTTCATAGTTCCTATTGATCTGGACAGAGCTATGGCCTGGTATAAACAGCTTGCCGACCTTGGTGATGAGAATGCCATGAAGGCATATGACAGAGTTGAATATGCAAGTCAGCATACAGACTCCCTTGAGTTTGAGGAAAAGGATAAGCTGTATACAGAGATTTCTGAGAAACGTAAGGAAAAGGGAAAGGAACCAAGATACAAGGTTATCGATCCTGCATCTCTCCAGTATCAGTATACTTATGTTCATAACCAGATAGATGGTTATATTCATAAGCTTCCTAAGGACTGGGTTAAAACAATCAATGAAGATACAGACGAAGAGTATTATGCTCCAAGTCTTACTTATAAAGACTTTGAAATGTATGTAAGCTATGACAGTATTCCAAGAGAGTCCAAGAAAACTCTTGAGAATTATCTCAGATACTGCAATGACGCTTTTGATGAAGAGCTTCAGCTTAAATCATATATTACAGAGTATGCTGATGGTATATGTACAACCTTCTATCATAAGGAAATGAATAAAGGTATCGTTACATTTGCTTTCTATCAGGGACGTCGTCTTGCATGTATGAGATTTGT
>CADBMW010000258.1 GCA_902795855.1 uncultured Lachnospiraceae bacterium | reverse complement strand
TATTAGTGGTTTGGAACATGTATTGGGAAGAGTAACCCAGCGCCTTAATGCACCTCTTACTGCAGATGAAAAGGCAATGATGGCAAGTAGTACTCAGGAGCTTTATAACCTGGTTAATTCAGTTGATCCTACACTTGTAAGTTCTTCAAGTCAGTTTAGTAAATTCAAGAAAGAGTTGAAAAACCTTTGGACCGCTGAAACAAGACTTGATAGAAATAATCCAGAGAATGTAGAGAATTATAAAGAACAGGTTAAGAAGGTTGCAAAGCTTGGTGCAGAGTATCTCAGATATAAGAGATTTCAGCTTCATGGTCCTAAGAGCGATAAACATAAGCGCTCTGACCTGGAGGCAAGCAGGGTAAAAACTGTTGAAGCAACAGTTAACTCACTTATGCGTATCCTTGATCCTGCTGATGAGACAAAGACCATCCTTGATCCGAAAAACCCTGAGTATCTGGTAATAGATGTACCGGATGATAAAAGGATACTTAAGGATTATGTTACACCGAAGCCGGAGAATGAATATGATAAGCTGCTCAGTCAGTATACCGGTAAGGGGATGGTTAATGGTTCTGTAAAGGATATGAAGGATGCATTCGCTCTTGTAGTCGGTGCCATGGCAAGAAGAAATCAGAAGCCAAACAGTCCATTTGATATGAAGGATATAAAGAAGTTTGCGGATAAGTCAAGGAAGCAGCTGTTTATTGATCTGATGTCAGAAAAAGAACTCAGGGAAGCACTTACTAGTCCTGAGCATGCAGCAATGGTAGTGGCTAAACAGATTCATAAAGAGTATAAAATCACTCCGGTACAGTATAGCACCTATATAGAGGGCATGAAAACTATATATGAAAAATTACCGAAAGATAAAAAAGGTTCAACATACGATAGAATGTTTGAAAAAATCAAAAAGCTGGCACATATGCCGGCTGATCTGGATGGAATGAATGCTGAAAAGATACTGAAGGAAGTAGAGAACATCAATGTCCACCTGTTTTCAAATTGTTGTTCAATACTTGATGACAATCTGAAAAGTGACAACCATAAATTAAAGTATATCCATGGAATCATGAATCAAATGGCAGAGTTTTGTCCTAATCTTCTTCTTGTAAATAAGGATTATTATCAAAAAATAAACAATGCTCGTGGGGTACCAAGAACTAGAGATGGATTTGATATCACCTCTCCCAAAAGTATCACAACAGACGACTATAGTCTGGACTGGATAGAGGGCAGAAGTGATAAACGTGAGGTTGATAATAATCTTATAGAGAGAAATGAAGCGAAATACAAATACACCAAAAAGGATTTGAAGAAAGATGTAGAAAAGGAAGTAAACGAAGCAAAAATAGAAGCTGAAAAACACCGTGCAAAACGCGGAAAAGAAAAGTCAATACAAAACAGACCTAGACTATAATGATGGAATTGTTTTTCCTTTATGAGGATTGGAAATAAGTCAGTAGGGACAGTTCTCTCTGACCCACTCAGTAGGAGTGAGTCAAGGAGAACTGTCCCATTTCTTACTCTCACCCTAAGCTTGTGTACTTTTTGGACACCAAAATTCGGGTCGAATTCCATATAATTATCGTTAAAACCATTCGTTTTATTTAATGAGAAAGGACGGTAAGAAAAATGGAATTACAGAGAATGAAGTGCCCCGATTGTGGTGCTTTTATCGAATATGAGCCCGGCAGTTCTGTGGCAAAATGTGAATATTGTGGCGGAAGCTTCCATGTTGCAGGCGTAGAACCTAAGCAGTCTGAAATAAGTGCTGAACAATCCGGATATGAATTTGAAAAGGGTCGTCAGAGAGCCATGAAAGAGCAGCAGGCTGTAAATACCATTCCTGTTCAGACGATACCTGTACAGAATTATAAGCCGATAAAGAAGAATAATCATCTTCTGCTCTGGATACTGGGCTGGATGTGCATTTTCCCAGTGCCCCTTACAATTCTGATATGGCGTTCAAAGCTTGATAAAAAGGTTAAGATAGGACTTACTGCGGCATTATGGATTGTAGTTCTTATCTTAGGTTCCAGCAACAGAAACAGCTCCAGAACAAATTACAATACTCAGAGTCCCGTGACCGAAGAGATAACGACCCGTGCAACAACGGAAAGAAAGACCACTGAAAGTAAGACCACTGAAGCGAAAAGGACTGAGGAGAAAACCACAGAAGAACAAAAACCATCCAGAGACGGCTGGAACAGCAGTACTAATGTGGTATACACATATCAGGGGTATTC
>CADBMW010000257.1 GCA_902795855.1 uncultured Lachnospiraceae bacterium | reverse complement strand
GGAAGTCTTGGTAGCACTACGTGCAACGCATCCTCACTTCGTTCGGACCCTGGGAGCCCTCGGTGCTTTGCACCGTATCCCAGAGCTTTGTTGCGCTTTTGTTATGTTTCATATGCTAATATTTAACCAGAGTATAAAAGTATGGGGGAGTGTCCCTATACAGGAACGGAAAAAATAAGAAATATAAACAAGGAAAGAGGTGAAATATATGAACATACTGACATTAATAGTTTTTGGAATACTTGTTACCGGTTTGTTAATAGGAACCGTTAAGATAATTGCAAAGCAGGTATTAAGTGTTATAATAGCTCTTTTTGCTGTAGTATGTGCATACTTCTACTCACCGGCCATCTGCGACCTTATAAAGAACAAGACCGGTGTAGACGACTATGTAAGAGCAAAGGTAAGCTCCATAGTTGATGGTGATATTGAAAATAAGGTGAAGTATGATTATTACATGGAAACCGGACAGGATGCCGAAGCTCTGGATCCCCAGACTCTGGCAACCCTGAAAAACAAGGCATATTCCATCGATCCTAAAAAAACAGCAAGAGTAAACATTTTAAAATACGTGGGATTCCCGGAAGACCTGACCGAGGTTATGATAAATAATGTAAGCAGATATGATACCATGTATATAGAAGCAAATTCATTTTCTGATTACGTTTCAATCTATATGGTAGACAGACTGCTTCTCATGATTGCAAACTTTGTGATATTCATTTTCATAATCACCGCATTCCATGCAGGAATGACTGTTTTGGAAAAATCCCCAGGCGTTGTAACCGGTTACGTAAATAAAGCAGGAGGCGCCGTTCTGGGAGGATTCATATCCCTTATGATCATATGGTTTGTATTCATGGTTCTTAAAGACGGAAAAAGTGAAACCTGCATCGAAGCAGTAAAACAGATAAATAGCAGCACCATACTTTCTTTCATTCAGGAGAATAATGTAGTAGCAACATTCTTCACCGGAGTTGAAAATCATATAAATGGAATGATAGAGATAGTTCAGGCATTTATCCAAATGCCTGCATGAGTCTGAATGAGTTAAGATAAGTCAGAATGAGTCAAAAGGAAACGTCCCTTTTGACTCATTTTTGCTTACACTTTAAATTAAGGGCAATTTGTGGTATAATCTCCTTATCTGTGGGCTGAAATGTAGCTCACAGGGTATGGAGGATTTATGTCGGACAATAGTATTCTTAACAAAATAAGTGAATTATACAATTCCATAACTATCCTGAATTTTGGTGCGCTGTTCAGTGATGTTACTCCGAATTTTGTAACTCCGGCAGAACCTGAACCTGGGGAAAATGTAACCATCAGATTCAGGACAGCCAGAAATAATGCTGATGGCGTTGATCTGGTTATCGGTGATAAGCACTTACCTATGGAGATAACAGACCACAATGGAATCTTTGATTATTATTCAATTGAGATTCCGGAGCTGAGGGAAAAACTCAGATATTATTTTGAGATTCATTCCGGCAGACTGAATGTAGTCTACAACAGACTGGGTATACTCAGGGACGCAAATCATGATTATGATTTTCAGATCGTTCCCGGATTCAAGACTCCGGACTGGGCAAAGGGTGCAGTTATATATCAGATTTTCGTGGACAGATTTAACAGAGGTGACTCCGGAAATGATGTTCTGGATGGAGAGTATTTCTATGTAGGCCAGAGGTCTCATCATGTGGAGGACTGGGATCAGATTCCTAGCAGCATGGATGTGGCGAATTTCTACGGCGGTGATCTCCAGGGTGTAATAGATAAGCTGGATTATCTTAAGGAGCTGGGAATAGAGGCAATCTATTTCAATCCTCTTTTCGTTTCGCCTTCAAATCACAAATACGATATCCAGGATTATGATTATATAGACCCGCATTTTGGAATGATAATAGATGATGAAGGAGAGCTTCTGCCTGAGGGATGCACAGATAATACCCAGGCTACCAGATACATTAACAGGGTAACTAACCTGGACAATCTGGAGGCATCAAACCGTCTTTTCATCCATCTGGTTGAGGAGGCTCACAGAAGAGGAATAAGGATCATCCTTGATGGTGTATTTAACCATTGTGGATCCTTTAATAAATGGCTGGACAGAGAATGCATTTATGACAAGAACCCGGATTATGAGAAGGGTGCTTATGTTTCTCCTGACAGTCCTTACAGAAGCTTCTTTAAATTTGCAGACGAAAATGCATGGCCACACAATGGTTCTTATAACGGATGGTGGGGACATGATACATTACCAAAGCTGAATTACGAAGAATCAGAAAAGCTTCATGATTATATAATGGACATTGGCCGCAAATGGGTTTCACCGCCGTTTAATGTGGACGGCTGGAGACTTGATGTGGCAGCAGATCTGGGTTATTCCCAGGAATACAATCACAAATTCTGGAGAGACTTCAGAAATGCAGTAAAAGAGGCAAATCCAAATGCCATTATTCTTGCTGAGCATTATGACAGCCCGAAGGCATGGCTGGAAGGTGACCAGTGGGATACCATTATGAACTATGGGGCATTTATGGAACCAATAACCTGGTTCCTTACGGGAGTTGAAAAGCATAGTGATGAATTCAGAGGAGATTTCCTTGGAAATGCAGAATTCTTCAAGGGCTCCATCAGAAACTGGATGTCATATATGATGTACAATTCTCTTTACTGTTCAATGAATGAGCTTTCAAATCACGACCATTCCAGATTTCTTACCAGAACAAATCACAGAGTTGGTCGAATTAATACACTGGGAGCCGAGACTGCAAATGAAAATATAAACTATGGCATTATGAGAGAAGCGGTGGTATTCCAGATGACCTGGCCGGGAGCGCCTACCATCTATTACGGTGACGAGGCAGGAGTCTGCGGCTGGACGGATCCTGATTCGAGACGTACCTATCCATGGGGACATGAGAACTGGGATCTGATAGAGTTCCACAAGGAGATAATCAGAATTCATAATAGATATGAAGCCCTTAGAACGGGATCACTTAAGTTCCTTCACGGCGATCACAGGCTTATAGCCTACGGAAGATTTAATTATAATGAGGCTATTACAGTTATCATAAATAATGATTTCGTGGATAAGGAAGTTAAGCTTCATGTCCGTGAGCTGGGAGTTCACAATAACCGTATCATGAAGAGGATATTCCTGACCTCTGATGATGGATATAATACGGAAGAAGAAACATACATGGTACAGAATAATGTGCTGACAGTTATAGCTCCTAAGAGCTCAGCTTCTATCTATGTATGTAAGTTGTAGCATCTTGCCTTCCCCTTGAGGGACGGCCTGTGTGCCGGTGGCACACGTTTTAGGCAGATTGACCGAGTCGGAGACGAGACCAAGGTGGTTCCGAAGGAACCGGATGAGGTGTCTATGTCAGAAAAAAATGAGACGAAATGGCGGATTGACAGATTTAGTTGGTCCGCCGTTTCACACCATAATGGAGAAGAGTATGGCAGAGTTTATACTACATTCAGAATATGAACCCACCGGTGATCAGCCTCAGGCTATAGCTGAGCTGGTGGAGGGATTTAAAAATGGTAAAAAGCATCAGACCCTTCTGGGAGTCACCGGCTCAGGCAAGACCTTCACCATGGCAAATATCATAAAGGCGCTGGGAAAGAAGACACTTATAATGTCACATAATAAAACTCTGGCGGCTCAGCTTTATGGTGAAATGAAATCATTCTTCCCTGAGAATGCGGTGGAGTATTTTGTTTCATATTATGATTATTATCAGCCGGAGGCTTATGTGCCTTCCTCGGATACTTATATAGCCAAGGATTCCTCTGTAAATGATGAGATAGATATGCTGAGACACAGCGCCACCTCCGCTCTGGTGGAGCGGGATGATGTGGTGGTGGTATCTTCAGTGTCCTGCATATACGGTATAGGAAATCCAGAGGATTACAAAAACATGATGCTGGGACTGCGGCCGGGAATGGCACTGGACAGGGACGTGCTGATCCGTGAATTAGTGGATATGCAGTATACCAGAAATGAAATGGACTTTAAGAGAAGCAGCTTCAGAGTTAAGGGAGATGTGGTTGACATAATTCCCGCCAACAGAGACGGTGAAGCTATAAGAATTGAGTTCTTTGGGGATGAGATAGACCGGCTTTCTGAGTTTGATCCTCTTACAGGAGAGATAAAAAGGGATATAACATTTAGTTGTATTTTCCCTGCTTCCTATTATGTTATAGCGCCGGATAAGCTGGAGAGGGCGCTGAAGGAAATAGACGAGGAGCTGAGGGAAAGGATAGTTTATTTCAAATCCCACGATAAGCTTCTGGAGGCACAGCGCATTCAGGAGCGGACGGAATTTGATATGGAGATGCTGCGGGAGACAGGCTTTTGTTCCGGAATTGAAAACTATACCAGAATACTGGCAGGAGGAAAGCCGGGAGAAGCGCCTGATACTTTGATAGACTTCTTCGGAGATGATTATCTTATGATCGTGGATGAGTCTCACCAGACACTGCCGCAGGTAAGAGGAATGTTCGGCGGAAACAAGAAAAGGAAGGAGACCCTGATCGACTTTGGCTTCAGACTTCCGTCAGCCATGGACAACAGACCCCTGAATTTTGAGGAATATGAAAGCAGAATTGATAAGATACTATTTGTCTCAGCCACTCCGGGACCCTACGAGGACGAACATGAAGAGGCCAGGGTGGAGCAGATAATCAGACCTACGGGACTTCTGGATCCGGAGATAGATGTGCGACCGGTTGCGGGACAGGTGGATGATCTTTACTCCGAAATCAATGAAGAGGTTAAGAAGGGAAACAAGGTACTGGTTACAACCCTTACCAAGAGAATGGCCGAGGAGCTTACCGACTATCTGAAGGGACTGGACATAAAGGTAAAATACCTCCACTCTGACATTGATACCCTGGAAAGAATGGAAATCGTCCGGGACCTGAGACTGGGAGTTTTTGATGTACTGGTGGGAATCAATCTTCTGAGAGAAGGACTGGATATACCGGAGATAACATTGGTGGCAATTCTGGATGCAGACAAGGAAGGCTTTCTTCGTTCCGAAACCTCGCTGATCCAGACCATAGGCCGTGCCGCAAGAAACGTAGACGGGCATGTAATCATGTATGCGGATACCATTACCGACTCCATGAGGAAGGCCATAGATGAAACTAACAGAAGGCGTGAGATTCAGCAGCGTTACAACGAAGAGCATGGAATAACCCCGCAGACCATACGAAAGGCAGTACGGGAACTTATATCCACCAGCCTTAAGGCAGCTCAGGACGACGATGCTGACAGAAGAAAGAAAGTGGGCAAGGATCCGGATCTGATGAACAAGAAAGAACTGGAAAAAGAGATTCAGCGCCTGACAAAGAAAATGAATCAGGCCGCCACAGAACTGAACTTCGAGCTGGCTGCCATCCTCCGGGATGAGCTCATCGAATTGAAAGTGCGGCTCCGGGACTATTGATGAGTCAAATAGAAACGTCCCTATTGACTTTAAATAAATTAGAGGTAATTATGAGTGAGATTAAGTATATAACAGTTAAGGGAGCGCGGGAGCACAACCTTAAAAATGTAGATGTAAAGATTCCAAGAAATAAATTTATCGTTTTTACCGGGCTTTCGGGTTCGGGCAAATCCTCTCTTGCTTTCGATACCATTTATGCGGAGGGCCAGAGAAGGTATATGGAGTCTCTTTCTTCCTATGCAAGGATGTTCCTTGGTCAGGCGGACAAGCCTGATGTGGACAAGATAGAGGGACTTTCACCGGCTATTTCCATTGACCAGAAATCTACAAATAAGAATCCCCGTTCAACTGTGGGAACGGTTACGGAAATATATGATTATCTCCGTCTTCTTTTTGCCCGGGTTGGTACGCCCCATTGTCCGAAATGCGGTCGGATTATTGAGAGACAGACTGTGGATCAGATGGTGGACCAGATCATGGAGCTTCCGGAAAGGACTAAGTTCCAGGTGCTGGCTCCTGTGGTCAGAGGCCGCAAGGGTACCCACGAAAAGCTTTTGCTCCGGGCTAAGAAAAGCGGTTTTGTAAGAGCTATAGTGGATGGAAATCAGTACACTCTCGATGAGGAAATAAAGCTTGAGAAAAATATCAAACATAATATAAGCATTGTGGTTGACCGCCTTGTAATAAAGGAAGGCATCGAAAGCCGTCTGGCAGGTTCCCTGGAGACTGCCCTTAAGCAGTCCGAGGGAATAGTAGAGGTGGAGGTTATAGATGGAGAGACCTACACCTATTCCGACAGCTTTTCCTGTCCTTATTGTAATGTTTCGATAGATGAAGTGGAGCCAAGATCATTTTCCTTCAATAATCCATTTGGTGCATGTCCGGCTTGTACCGGTATCGGATGGGAGAGGAAAATGGATCCGGACCTGATGATTCCGGATAAATCCAGAACCCTGAACGAAGGTGCCATAGCAGTTCCGGGCTGGGCCTCCAGTGGTGATGCGAAATCATTTACCCACGCTCTTCTTGAAGCACTTTCGGATGCTTATGGTTTCTCCATGGATGTGCCCTACAGGGAGCTGCCGGAGGAAGCGAAGGACGTTATCATAAACGGAACCCGGGGAAAGAGGGTGACCATTCATTACAACAGCCAGCGCTCCAGGAGAAGTACATTTACCCATCCATTTGAGGGGCTCATTGCAAACATCGAGGAACGCTATAAATATTCCAGCTCGGAAGAAGTGCGTTCGGAATACGAAAGCTATATGACTTCAACTCCTTGTAAGGTCTGCGGCGGAAAAAGGCTGAAGCCGGCTTCCCTGGCAGTAACCATCGGGGACAAAAATATATTTGATATGACGGAAATGCCAATCGATGAGCTGGCGGAATATGTCAGCAATCTGGAGCTTACCAAACGTCAGGAGATGATCGGAAAGGATATTCTCAGGGAAATCCGTTCCAGGCTGAAGTTCATGCTGGATGTGGGACTGAATTATCTTTCCCTCAGCAGAGCCACTGCCACACTTTCGGGAGGTGAAGCCCAGCGAATCAGACTTGCCACCCAGATCGGTTCCGGACTGGTGGGAGTCACTTACATTCTGGATGAGCCTTCCATAGGACTTCATCAGCGTGATAATGATAAGCTCATTACTTCTCTTAAGAAGCTTCAAAGCCTGGGAAATACCCTTATAGTTGTGGAGCATGACGAGGACACCATGAGGGCTGCGGATTACATAGTTGACATTGGCCCAAGAGCGGGAGTTCACGGCGGCGAAGTGGTGGCCCAGGGCACGGCAGAGGATCTGATCAAAAATAAAGATAGCATTACCGGTCAGTATCTCAGCGGAGAAATGATAATTCCTGTGCCGTCGGAGCGAAGACAGCCTGCGGGCTGGCTCACCATAAAGGGTGCAAGGGAAAATAATCTCAAAAATATAGATGTGAAGGTTCCTCTGGGAGTATTCACTGTAGTAACGGGAGTCTCAGGTTCAGGAAAGAGTTCACTTATAAATGAGATTCTCAAGAAAAAGCTTCTGAGGGATTTGAACCGCGCCAGGATAAAGCCCGGCAAGCATGATGATATAATAGGCTGCGAGGTGCTGGATAAGGTTATAGATATAGATCAGTCGCCTATAGGCAGGACACCCCGTTCCAATCCGGCTACCTATACGGGAGTCTTTGATCTCATAAGAACCATATTTGCGGAAACCAAGGATGCCAAGATGCTGGGATACAGCAAGGGCCG
This sequence comes from uncultured Lachnospiraceae bacterium, assembly GCA_902795855.1. Classification (GTDB taxonomy): domain Bacteria; phylum Bacillota; class Clostridia; order Lachnospirales; family Lachnospiraceae; genus Eubacterium_Q. Next base: position 1,009 of record CADBMW010000257.1, on the reverse strand, counting down.
ATTCTCCTTCAATGTTTCAGGAGGTCGTTGTGAGGCATGTAAGGGTGATGGTATAAATAAGATAGAAATGCATTTCCTTCCTGACATTTATGTGCCTTGCGAGGTTTGTAACGGGAAGCGGTATAACCGCGAAACACTGGAGGTAAGGTACAAGGGGAAGAATATTTACGAAGTTCTGGATATGTCAGTGGATGAGGCCTGCACATTTTTTGAGGCGGTTCCATCTATTCATAAAAAGATAAAGACACTTCAGGATGTCGGACTTGGCTACATTAAGCTGGGACAGCCATCCACCACCCTTTCCGGAGGTGAGGCTCAGCGTATAAAGCTGGCTACCGAGCTTTCGAAACGCAGCACCGGAAATACCATTTACATTCTGGACGAGCCAACCACAGGACTTCATTTTGATGATGTGAAGAAACTGCTTATGATCCTTCAGAAATTTGCCGACGGCGGCAACACCGTTGTGGTTATCGAGCATAACATGGATGTAATAAAGCAGGCCGACTACATAATAGACATGGGACCCGAAGGAGGTAACGGCGGCGGTGAATGCATAGCAGCCGGCACCCCGGAGGAAATAGCAAAGAAGAGAAAATCCTACACAGGTCAGTACCTCAAAAAGTACCTATGAGTCAAAAGGTGAGTCAAAAGGGACGTTTCTGATTGACTCAAAGTGAGATGATGAAATGGACACAGTGGTTTACATCTACAATTTAAAAAATCTCCAGGAGGGGGAGGCGGATAATATGCTTCCGCATCTTCCCCTGTGGCGAAGACAGAGGGTGGCTGATGTCAAAAATGCCACCGTCCGGACAGAGAGCATCGTTGCAGGTGCTCTTTTGGTGATGGCACTTCGGGAGCGGCTTGGGGCTGAGCCGGAGGATAAATACTTCATTAAAAATGAAAATGGCCTGTATGCTGTCTATGCTAAAATACACTTTAACATTACTCACTCCGGGGACTATGTTGCGGTGGCACTTTCGGATGAACCGGTGGGCATAGACAT
>CADBMW010000256.1 GCA_902795855.1 uncultured Lachnospiraceae bacterium | reverse complement strand
TGATAATACTCATTATTATTAAGAAACGAAAAGACAGGGAATGATGGCAATATGTACAGATCAGATACGATAGCAGCCATCGCAACCGGAATGGGTAAATCGGCTATAGGAATGGTCCGCGTCAGCGGACCGGAAGCCATAGCCCTGTGTGATGGTATATTTACCGGTAAAAAAAGAATTAAAGATATGGATACATATACCGCTGCCTATGGAAAGATTACGGATGGTGCTGAAGTGCTTGACGAGGCAGTGGTTCTTGTTATGAAAGGTCCCCATACATTTACTACGGAGGATACTGTGGAGATAGATGTACATGGTGGTCCTTTTGTAATGAAAAGAATCATGGAGCTTCTCATACGTCGGGGAGCAAGAGTTGCCGAGCCCGGTGAGTTTACAAAGAGAGCTTATCTGGGAGGCCGCATTGATATGTCCGAGGCTGAGGCGGTAATGGATGTGATAAATGCCGAAACAGATATGGCATTAAAATCATCTGTTAATCAGCTGAGTGGTAGATTAAGTTCAGAGATAGTTGAGCTGAGAGAGAGAATACTTTATAATACTGCTTATATAGAATCTGCTCTGGATGATCCGGAGAATTATAGTCTGGAGGGCTTCAGTGAAAAGCTTGAGTCTGACGTGGAAGAGCTTCGGGCCAGAATAAAAAGTCTTATCCAGACTGCGGATGAGGGCAGGATTATAAAAGAAGGAATAAGCACTGCCATAATAGGCAGTCCCAATGCGGGAAAGTCCTCCATACTGAATATGCTTCTGGGGGAGGACAGAGCCATAGTTACTGATGTGGAGGGAACCACCAGAGATACTCTGGAGGAATATATCAGCCTCGATGGAATAGTGCTGAGGCTTATTGATACTGCAGGTATAAGAGAAACCAGGGATATAGTGGAAAAGATAGGTGTGGATAAAGCCAGGGAGCTGATAACCGAGGCGGATCTTCTGCTTATCGTAGTGGACGGTTCCAGAGAGCTTACCGAAAATGACCGCAGTATTCTTTCACTTGAAACAGATAAAAAGACCATAATATTACTAAATAAAAATGACAAGGAGCAGCTTGTTGACAGATCTGATATAGAATCTCTTTATGGAGATGAAAAGGCAGAGGGGGATAAGAGACAGTGTCCCGGAATCGTGAATATTTCTGCCATTTCCGGAGAGGGTGCAGATGCTCTCAGAGATGAGATAAAGGATCTGTTCTTTAAGGGAGAGCTGGACTACAATAACCAGCTCAGGATTACCAATACAAGACATAAGCAGTCACTGATACAGGCAGATGAAAGTCTGGAAAAGGTTCAGGAGTCCATAGCTCAGGATGTGGGAGAGGATTTCCTGACCATAGATCTTATGTCAGCATATGAATATCTTGGAGAAATAATCGGAGAAACCCTGGAGGATGATCTGGCAGATAAGATATTCAGTGAATTCTGTATGGGTAAATAAACAGGCTGTCGGGAGAACATATGAAATATATAGTATTTGATCTGGAATGGAATCAAAGCCCCAGCGGACATGCCGGGGAACATCCGAGAATGCCATTTGAGATAATTGAGATCGGCGCTGTAAAACTGGATGAAAAATATAACATAATAGATGAGTTCAGCAGACTTGTGAAACCTAAGCTTTATACAAAGCTTCATAAGTATATCAAGGATATCCTGAATTATGATGAGGAAGTTCTGAAGAAGGAGGGCATTCCCTTCAAACAGGCCTGCAATGAATTTCTTGACTGGTGCAAGGGAGAGGAAAAAGAGGATTTTTATTTCTGTACCTGGGGTCCTTCGGACCTGAGCTATCTTCAGAATAATATGGATTTTTATTATATGGATAAGCTACCCTTCCCTCTCAGATTTTATGATGTCCAGCAGATATTTGCTCAGAAGTATACAAAGGATAATTCTGTGAGCAAGCTGGAGAAGGCGGTGAACCGGCTTAAGCTGAAGCAGGACAGACCATTTCATGCTGCCATAAATGATGCTTATTATACAGCCAGGATTATGAAAGAGGGCAGATTGGGATATATCAAGGAAAAGTATGTTTATGATACCTACAGATATCCCAGAAACCGTACTGAGTCCGTTCATGATTTTCATAATGGTACTTTGGAAGAAATTTACGGCGAATATGCATCCAGAAGGGATGCATTGCAGGACAAACGTGTTATCGATATCAGATGTGCAAGATGCGGTAAGAAGACCACAAGTCAGATTAAGCCTTTCCAGATAAATCAGACCACTGATCTTGCGGTAGGCGTCTGCTTTAAGCATGGAAGAATGCTTTCTACAATTAAGTTCAAGGATGCATCAGAAAGCATGGATACGGTTTTCGTTGTTAAAAAGATCTATCCTATAACAAAGGCCAAGTATACCGATGTTAAGAACCGAAGAAATGTACTGGCTGAAAAGAAGAAGGAGCGGGATAGAAGGTATATGGAACGAAAGCAGAACGAGAGAAAAAATAATACTAAGAATAAATAGTTTGATATAAAATAACTAAGCGCACCCTTACAGTGGGGTGCGCTTTGCTGTTCCGGCTTTACGAGGGTAACTCTTAGGAGTTGCCCCTTTCTTTTTTATAAGTACGAAGCTGCGCTGGATATCACTCTCCGGCAGCAGGGCATCCACTACTACAGGCGTATCACCTGACAGAAGGCGGATGGCATTTGAAGCATTTGCCAGTTCTTCTTTATAGTCTCCGGATTTATAGGCTATGAAATATCCATCCTTTTTTACAAAGGGCATGCAGTATTCACAAAGTGTGCTTGTATTTGCCACGGCCCGGGACACAGCAAAATCAAAGCTGTCCCGTAGCTCCTTTTTTCTGGCTCCGTCCTCAGCCCTTGAATGAATGGCATCTATCCTCGTGAGGCCAAGCTCTGTCATAACCTCCTCCAGAAAAGAAACTCTTTTGTTCAGGGAATCCAGAAGAGTGACCTTTAATTCAGGACATGCAATCTTAAGAGGGATTCCCGGGAAACCGGCTCCTGTACCAACGTCAATTAAGGTAGCTCCGCCTTCAGCCTTTTCTTTAAAAATGTCCACATATTTTAGAATGAGAAGACTGTCCAGAATGTGCTTCAGGGCGAACTCCTCCGGGTCTGTTATGGCAGTGAGGTTCATGACCTTGTTCTTCTCTATCACCATGTCCATGTAGGTGTAAAGAGCATCTATCTGAGAGTCATTTAATGAAATATCTGCAATATCAAGATAGTATTTAATATCCTTCATGTTGTTTTACCAGCCTATATAATTAAAAATTGCTTGCTTTAATTGGTGTTTGTGGTATTATAAATCAGATATGGTTTAAATGTCCATAGTGTTATATAAAATATTGACATCAAAAAATGAAGGGAAAAAGGGAAAACACAATGAAGTCTCTTAAGATTGCAGGTTCCATTCTCACAGCGATTCAGTTAATCGTATCTATAGTGCTTATCTATCTTGCAATGTCCACCAAATTCGTTCCATTTATCTGGGGATTTATCGGTTCGATAATTCTTATAGCTATTCCGGTGGCATTATTTATCCTGGTATTTAAACATGGAAAGAAAGTACAGATCACAGCCATGATCTTCTCAGGCATATTCATAGTTGTAATTTCTGCGCTCTGTTATTATTTGGGCGTGGCTAATAAGGCCATAGATGATGTAACAGGAAATAGTACAGAGGTAGACGAGATAAATGTTTACGTAGCTAAGGATGATGCAGTATCCAGCGTAAACGAAGCTGTTGAAAAGGATTATATTTTTGCAATTATTGAGACAGATGATATGACTCATATCCAGGAAACTCTGGATGAGATAGAAAAGAATGAAGGCAAAAAGGTAATGACCATAAGCTATGAATCCATTTACAAGGCTGTAAGCGGATTTGAGAATGAAGTGGTTCATGGAATCATTACAAATAAGGGAAATATAAACATACTTGATAATACTGAAGAATATAAGGACTATTCAGTTAACAAGCTGAAGGTCATAATGGAAAATGAGATCGTTGAAGAGGTCGAAGTACCTGAAGAAGTAGTTGATGAGGATATCTTCTGTGTTTATGTCAGCGGTATTGATACCTTCGGTTCCGTTACAGCAAAGAGCCGTAGTGATGTAAATATCATCGGCGTTGTAAATAACAAGACTAAGACAGTACTTCTGCTTTCAACTCCAAGAGATTACTATGTAAAGCTTGCTCAGAGCACAAAGAATCTCAAGAACTCCGGTGATGAAATGAAGTCAGATTCCAAGAAGGATGTAAATGGTAAGGAGGATAAGCTTACCCATGCAGGTCTTTACGGAATCGGATGTTCCATGGGAACACTTGAAGGAATCTATGATGTTGATCTTAACTACTATGTAAGAATTAACTTCTCCGGTTTCCAGAAGATTATAGATAAGCTGGGTGGAGTAGATGTTAATTCACAGTATGCATTTACATCCATGACAGAGGAAGGAACCTACGAATTCTCAAAGGGTATAAATCATCTGACAGGTGAGGAGGCTCTTGGATTTGCAAGATCCAGAAACTTTGCAGATGGTGACAGACAGCGTGGAAAGAACCAGATGCAGGTTATCAAGGCTACCATTGAGAAGCTGGAAAGCTCAGCTATGCTGAAGAACTACGGCTCACTTATGGATGAGCTCAGTGATACCTTCCAGACAAATATGAGCAAGGATGATGTAGGATACCTTGTTCAGAGTACACTTGAAAATGGTAACTGGAACGTGCTTACATACAGTGTAAGTGGTTCTGACTCACAGAAGGTCTGCTATTCTCTTGGAACCTCTGCCTATGTAATGGTTCCTAATACAGGAGATATTGATTACGGAAATAAACTTATCAAGAAGGTTCTGAATGGCGAAGAGCTTAAGCAGGAAGAGATTGATGAGTACATTGTAAATAAAGATAATGAAGACCTTATAACAGAAGAAAAACCAAGCGAAGAAGAAGATAAAGACAGTAAGGATGGTAAGCAGACTACCACCGAGTAATAAAACGATGGAGTGATGGCTATGGAGAATAAGGGGATTGCATTAGTTATAATGGCTGCAGGACTTGGCAGTCGTTTCAAGGGGTTGAAACAGATACAGAAGGTAGATAAGGATGGCCATGTGCTTATGGACTATGCTATCTACGATGCTATAGAAGCAGGATTTTCTGAGATAGTATTTATCATCAGAAAGGATTTTGATGCGGAATTCAGAAAAACTATAGGTGACAGGATCAGTGAAAAGATTAAGGTTACCTATGTTTATCAGTCACTGAAGGATGTTCCCGGTGATGTTGAAGTACCAAAGGGAAGAGTAAAGCCCTGGGGAACCACTCACGCACTTTGGAGCGCGCGCAAGGTACTTAAGGGAAAGAAATTCCTTACCATAAATGCTGACGATTTTTATGGACGTGGTGCCTATATAACTGCCTATGATTTTCTTGCAAATGCCAAGGCTCCGGGAGAGCATGGCTGCGTTTGCTATGACCTGGTAAAAACCCTTAGTCCAACCGGAACTGTCAGCAGAGGAATATGTCAGGCAGATTCTGACATGATGCTTACAAGAATCGACGAAAGAAAGAATATAAAGCTGGAGGATGAAAGAGGATATTATACCGTGGATAACGGAGTTACATATCATCTTATTCCTGAGGGGGCTCTTGCATCCATGAATCTCTGGGCTTTCAGCGAAGGCTTCATTGATGATATAGAGGTAAGCTTTGAGCAGAGATTTATAGAGGGCGTGGAAGACAGGCCTGATACATTTGAGGAAACTATTTCCGATGCGGTTCAGGATATTCTGGAAAGAAACCAGGGAACCGTAAAATGCTTAACAACAGACGAGCAGTGGTTTGGAATGACCTATGTTGAGGAGCTTTCCGAAGTAAAGGAAAGACTGAGCCAGTTAAGAGAGGAAGGTATATATGAACAAGATAAATGGTAAAGATAATGTACCATTTTACGAAAATGAAAGTTCATATAAGATAAACGGTATTATTTCACTTGCGGGATGTAGTCTCATATTTCTCGCAAGTGTTTTAAACTGGAAAACATTTTATCTTAAGACAGATAAGGTCGAAAGAAGCGGAATAAGCATTTTGAAAAGTGTGATAAATGCTTTCAAGGGAATGTTTCAGAGAGACCTGAACAACAAAATAGTCGATACACATATCACTCTTTCAGGAATACTTCCGGTCATAATGATGGCGGTTTTTTATGCTGTGCTGATATTTATAATTTTTGCCGGACTTAAGGACAATATTCTTAAAGAGGATTTTTTTGTTAATAAAAAGAAAATCATAAGACTTGCAGCACTGGTGATACTAGTGGTTCTGGTGGCTTTACTTGTGAATTCAGTATCCTTTAAAAATACCATAAGTCAGTATGAGGACTCTCTGTCCAGCTGGAATTCCCATATTGAAGCTGCAATAAAAAATAAAGCTCCCGGAGCTGAGGATATGAAATGCAAGCTGATCCCAGGCATTGGAGTCTGGTTTTTCTGGATCGGTATAGCGCTGTATTTCATTTCCATCGCCGGAAACTTTATACTGGATACGTTGAACGAGGAGTGAAACAGCCTTCCCCTTGAGGACGGCCTGTGTGCCGGTGGCACACGTTTTAGGCCGACTGACCGAGTCGGAGACGAGAACGGCCTGTGTGCCAGTGGCACACGTTTTAGGCCGATTGACCGAGTCGGAGACGAGACCTAGGTGTCAGCTGATTTATCAGCTGACG
>CADBMW010000255.1 GCA_902795855.1 uncultured Lachnospiraceae bacterium | reverse complement strand
TTGCCAATAGAGTACAGCAACGATGCAGAGTTAGAAGATATATATGATAAATACTTGGTAAATGTACTGAGTAAAAAATATGGAATATATGATCCGATGCAGAAAGTATATACTAATCCTCCGGATTCAATCTGGTATTCATATACTTATAATAAAGGAGTGGATTTATATCTTAGAAACATGGGATTTCAAGTTGTTAACGAAGAAGTATTTGAAGAATTAAAAGATAGTAATGCCGATCTAAGCGGAATCTATTATGCAAGAACTGGGGATTTTGATAAAGATGGAACAATGGACTTACTGGTTGTGCGTTCCGGAGATAGCCTTCCTATGGAAGGAAATGATATTTTACAAAAGTATAAGTCGGTAGTTGAAATATACAGTGTTGAGAATAGTAAGATTGTTTTGACCAGATCCATGACACTTGGAAAAGCTGATTCAATATACTGTTCTGATTATTATAATGAATCAACGTATACTTATGACTCATATTTGACGGTAGTAAATGGAGATTCTTATGCGGATACTTATTGGAGAATATCAGATGACAATAAGTTTAAACATTCAAAGCAGAGTATATTCCTAATATCTTTGGAAGATTTTAGTATAAAGAAAGCAATGTCATATGAAGCTGAATACGGAAAACCAACATATGTGTGTACTGTAGAGTATAACCCATATAAAGATGCCTTAGAGGAATTGACAGAGGATAACTCAGATTATTTTCTTTCAATTGATGAAAGCCTAATGAAGGATAGAGGTTTTCTGTTTGAAAACGATTATAAGCTCTTTCACTATGTAGGTGGTTCTTTAAATAATATTTATAAGTATCATGTAGGAGTAAGCGATAGTGGATTGAATGAATGATAAAGTCTTTTCATATAGTGAGATATCTATTATAACTTTAGCGATTAATATTAGGGACAAAATAACGTATTGTAAGATATCAGTGGAGACATGATTATGGGGAAAAGATTATTAGCTATATTTATTATATTGTTATTCATGTTGAGTCTATCATTTGAATCGTCGGCAAATGCTGATAATCGGATCGATTCATCAACTGGATATAGTGACCAAAACTTAGGTTATTATAATTCGCCTTATAAGAATCCATTTGATGATGTTTATGAAGGTGCTAATTATTTTAATGCAGTAAAGTGGGCCTATTATTCAAAACCTCAAGTGTTATCTGGAATTACAGCTACTATGTTTAAACCTTTTAATACATGCAATAGAGCTCAAGTAGTTTCTTTTCTTTGGAGAATGAAGGGATGTCCGGAACCTGCTACTGTTAATAATCCTTTTTCAGATGTGAGCAGTGAGGATTTTTTCTATAAGCCTGTATTATGGGCATATGAAAATAATATCACTTTGGGTATTACAGAAACTGAGTTTTGTCCGCTTGCTGCTTGTACACGTGCGCAGTTTGTTACATTTTTATGGAGAACATCTGACAAACCTTCTCCAAAAGAAAAAGAGAATCCATTTTATGACATTGAGGATGGGAAGTTTTACTTTGACGCCGTGCTTTGGGCTGCTGAGAATAAGATTACCGCAGGGGTTAATTCAACGCATTTTGTTCCAAATAAAACAATAAACCGTGCGCAGACTGTAATGTTTTTATATAGGTTCAATATGGCAACATTTGATCCGGCGACTTTTTCACCGGATGGTATGAATGTATATGAATTTGATGAAGGCTCAATCCCACCGCTTGATTATCCGCAAGAGAAGGAAGATGAAGTTTTTGATGAGCCAGTTTATTATCCTGATGAATGCAGTGTTGAATATATTGAAAAGGATAAAAAAGAAACGGATGAACCATATTATGGTTTAAAAGGGTGGGTTTTTACATTGTGTGGCCATGAATATGATAGTTATGCTTACCCCAAAGTACAATATATAGGTGAAGATGGAAAACCACTACGTGGATTTCATGTTTTACCGGTGCCGAAGAGTCCCGATAGAATAATCAAATTTGTTAAGAATCCTGAGGAAGGAGAAGTTTTATACTACTATTACTACCCTGAAGGGGTGCAAACTGGTCCATGGCATTATTTTAGGATAGATAGAAATGAATACAGTGGATATATACATTATTCTGAGGGGACAGAATACCGATTATTTTTCTTTGACAATAGTTATTCTTGTGTATGTAAAAATCCTGATAAGGAGTTTTACCAAGGACGTTCGTTAATTGAAAATGGTAAGACAATTCACTCTGAATCAGCTTTTAAAATAGCTCATGGATGCAAAGTGATTGTTCCGGCAGTCTCACGTGAATACTGTGATAATGAAGAGTATTGTAAAAATATAGCCGATACATCAAAGGATTATAATGTAGAATTATTATGTGTTAAAACAGGATGGATTGATAGAAGCTATATAGACATAAATGGGAATCGTCAATCAGAGTATTATTATATGTTTGAGGATGGTTCGCTACCTGATCCGCTTGGTTTTACAGAGATTGATGGGAATAAATATTGTTTCGGGAAATTATACGGATTTGCATATGCCAGATTAACCTGGCAGGGAATTCGGGGAGAAGATGGTGAGTTCCGAGATTATTATTTTGGTGATGATTGTGCGCTTCAAACAGACCGATGGATTACAATTAATGAAGAAGAAAATGTCAAAGTTTATTTGACGCATGATGGAACATTTGCAAATGGTTGGTGCAGAATAAATGGCAAAGTTTATTATTTCCTTAAGGAGTATCAACAGCCGCCTTATACTGTAAAAGGGTATGAAGAAATTGATGG
>CADBMW010000254.1 GCA_902795855.1 uncultured Lachnospiraceae bacterium | reverse complement strand
TGACTATCCTGAATCTGAGTTGCCGAGAGGGTATTTGTCAGATGAAGCAAATTATAGAAGAGTAATCAAGGAATATGAAGAAAATAAGGATTCTGATAATCCGTTCTTCTGTTTCAATGTTACTATACAGGGACATGGTGGTTATACCGGAGGACCTTTTGATCTTTCGGAAAAGGTTAATGTCACTAACTTTAAAGCTACAGATTCTATAAATACTTATCTTTCATTGGTAAAAATGTCAGATACGGCATTTAAAGGGCTAGTGGAATATTTTGATGCAGTTGATGAACCTACCATCATAATGATGTATGGGGATCATCAACCTTCCTTTGATGATGAATCAAGGGAGCTTCTGGATAAGCATTTGGCATGGGAGGATGATAATCTTCAGGCATTGAGCAATTACTATGTTCCATATATTATATGGGCTAATTTCGATATTGAAGAGTCTGATAGTCTTAAAGCCTGGAATGAGAGCATTGAAGATTATACAAATTCAGATAGATATGGTCTGAATAAACTTTCAACAAATTATGTTGGTTCTTATCTTATGGATAAGGCTGGGGTTGAATTATCAGATTATGACAGATTTCTTCTTGGTTTACATAATGATGTTCCGGCCATTACAGCTGTTGGATTATGGAAATCAGGAGGGGATTATAAAAAAATAAAATCTGAAGAAAGTAATGATTCTAAAGAAAATGAAAGCTCTGAGGAAATTGATGTCCCTGAAGAAGATGAAGAAATAGAGGAAAATGTTGATTCCGAAGAAAACGAAGAAACCGATGAAGCTGTTTTAGAGAAACTAAAAGCGCTTGAACTTATTCAATACAATCTTGTGTTTGATCACGATAATAAGCTTACAAACCGGTTTATACCACAGGATTAGAATACAAACATAACCTTAATTAATTAGTAAGTTAGGGGCTGCGTTATGCAGCCTCTTTTCTCTTATCAAAAAGTGCCCCAAATCTCTTTTGATATCATTTTGAAATTAAAATTAAAAAATTAAAAAAATCCATGCAACAGTTCATGATTTTTATTACACTATATAAGTGAAACATCTGATTACAGAATGGAAATTACAGAATGGAAATTACAGAATGGAAGGAGATAAAAGTATGCAGGATAAGGAACGGGAGAGACAGCTGGTGAGGCTGGCTCAAAAAAGAGATTCCCATGCCTTTGCTGAGCTATATAGTCTTGTGTACCGTGATTTGTATCGGACGGCTTTATACCGACTGGATAATCCGGAGGATGCAGAGAATGTGGTAAGCGATACTATATTGGATGCTTATGCAGGCATAGATAAGCTAAGGGATGAAAATGCATTTCGCAGCTGGATATTCAGGATACTGGATAATAAGATCAAAAAATGCATTAAAGAATATGTGAACAGAAGGCAGCATGAGACTTCATCAGTTGAGGAATATATGGATATTTTACCTACTAAGGGAAATGTTATAGAAAACGCTGAAAACAGAACCATCATAGAACAGGCCTTCAGAGTTCTCAGCGAAGAGGAAAAAGAAATAGTTACCATGACTGTATTCGGTGAATATGACAGCAAAGAGATAGCGGATATGATGAAGCTGAACAGAAACACGGTCCGATCTAAGTATTCCAGGGCGCTGGTCAAGCTTCGCGAGTATTTAAGCAGTGGAGGTGATCATTATGGCAAATAAAAATATTTTAGAAGATCAGATAAAAAATGATGATGTTATGATCCCGGATTCACTGAGACCTGACAAGGTTGAGGAAATGCTGAATAATCTGAATCCTGAGGAGATGAACAGAAGAAGTAATAGTGAAGATGTTCCGGTTATAAATAAATCAGTTAATACAAATAAAAATGATAAGAATAATTACAAGAGAGTTGTTCTTCCTATAGTGCTGGCTGCAGCATTTGTTCTGACTCTGGGCCTTGGATATGTTATAGGAATCAAAAGAGGTTCAAGGCTGGACGACGTTAATCAGCAAACTACTGAAGCTCCGAATCAGGGTGGAAAGAAAGATACAACCAAGAAAACTACAAAGCCTGAAAAGGAAGATAAGGAAGATCTTATCAGCTCCAAGAAAAACGGCAATTATAAGAAGGCATATGATGTACTGGAAAAGTATAATGATTATCTCTCTGTGGATTATGCCGTTGAGGAAGAAGTGGATTATGCAGCAGTTGAAGAGGAAGTAGAGGAAACTGCTGATGAGGCTCCAAGGGAGGCTGCAAATAATTACAAAGGCACGGAGACCACAGGTTTAGCTGGAGCTTCGGATGACAAGGGTGTTGACTATACTGATACAAACGTACGTACCGAGGGCGTGGCTGAGGCAGATATAGTTAAGACCGATGGAAATTACATTTACGAGTATGACAGCTATACAGAGCATCTGAATATTTATAGCGTCAAAGATGGAAAGATTGAAAAGAAGAGCAGGACAAATATCCTGGGTATCGGCGTTACCAATGCTGAGATGTATATAAATGGGGATAAGCTTATATTTGTAGGCGACAATGCTGATGATTATGATTATAACGAAAGAAAAACAGCAGTAGTTATATATGATGTATCAGACAGAGAGAACCCGGAGAAATCCAAGGTTATAATGCAGGATGGTTATTTTGATTCATCCAGACTTGTAGATGGTATACTCTATACATTTTCAAAGAAGAGCTTCCCGCTGGACAAGATGTCAAGAAAGAAATATGAAACCTATATTCCGACAGTGGATGGTGAGCTTATAGAAAATGAAGACCTGGTTATAAAGGATGATGGTTATATCAATACCTATGTAGTTATCTCATCCATAGATCTGGATAAAGAAGAGATAAAGGATAAGGTAGGACTTCTGGCAGGCAGCGAGACACTTTATGTCAGCGCAAATAACATTTATCTTACAGACAGAAATTATGACTGGACCAGCTACAGATATAATGAGACTACAAGTATCATAAAGCTTTCTTATGATGATGGTAAGATTGAGTATGAGACAAATGGTTCAGTGCCGGGTTATCTGAATAATGATTATAGCATCGATGAATACGATGGATATCTGAGAATGGTTGTAACATATTATGAGGATTATGAGGAATATAACGGACTATACATCCTGGACGATGAGCTAAGTAAGGTCAGCGTTATAAAGCATCTTGCAGAGGGAGAAACCATCAGATCCGCAAGATTCATGGGTAAGACGGCATACTTCGTAACCTTCAGACAGACAGATCCTCTCTTTGCAGTTGATCTTTCTGATCCGGAAAATCCTGAAATCCTTGACTACCTCAAAATACCAGGCTTCTCAGCATACATGCATCCATATGCAGAAGGACTGCTGCTGGGAATCGGCTATGATGCAGATGAATATGGCAGTGTAAAGGGTCTTAAGCTTTCCATGTTTGACATTTCAGATCCTGAAAATGTTAAAGAAGTGGATAAAATGGTAATTGATAAGTATGAGACAGCATCAGTTTTGGCTGATAGAAGAGCATTTATGTTTGATAATCAGAATGGAGTCTTCGGATTCTCTGTAGCCGGAGCATGGAACTATGAAGTATATGATGACGATGGCATCGCCAGAAATGACGGATACTACACAGTCTTCGATTATGATGAAAAAGAAGGCTTCCAGAGGAAGATGGAATACAGACTCAGCGATGATTATTCAAATGGTTTCTCATATGAATCAATGAATGCCACAAGGGGTATGATCATAGGTGATTATCTCTACGTAGTTGAAAGTGGCGAGGGCGTAGTTTCCTTTACAACAGATACTTTTGAGCAGTTTGATGAGTGTCACTAATCTGAGT
>CADBMW010000253.1 GCA_902795855.1 uncultured Lachnospiraceae bacterium | reverse complement strand
CTACTATGTTTTCTCCCTGGCTTTCATCTTCCTCATGGATAACCGCATTGTGGAAATTCGGATCGAACTCCTTACCAACCGGATCCATAGGAACTACTCCCATATCTGCAAGAGTATCCATAAGTTGCTTATATATTTTTTCGACTCCTTCTTCAAAGGCATTCTTTTCATCATCAGATACGGTTTCCAAAGCTCTTTCCAGGTTATCTATAACCGGAAGGATCTTTGCAAGAGCATTCATAGCTCCTTTGTCACCTAACTGAGAACTTTCCTTTTCATTACGAGCTCTCATATTATCGAACTCGGAAAGAAGTCTTGTGTATTTTTCTTTATTTCCTTCAGCCTCTTCCTTAGCCGCCGCAAGTTCAGCCTGCATCTGCTTGCTTCCACGACGATTCTTTTTAGGTACAGGCTTAGGCCTGTTTTCAGGATTAATGTCAAGCTCTTCTTCAATGCTGACATAGGTTCCTGCTCTGTCATCACCGTCAGTGATGATTATCTTCTGCTCTGGAGGAAGTTTTTCGCCTTCCTTTTCTGCCTTAAGATTTTTGAGCTTCTCATTCATGCTCCTATTTGGCATTAATCTTCACCCCTTGTCTCTTTATTTCGGAATATTGTGTCAAGCTCATCCGTTAATGTCTTCAGCGTGCTGACAACCTTTCGGTAATCCATACGCTTAGGTCCTATAATACCTATAGTACCCTTGGCACCCTCCGGAAGCTTGTAAGTCGAAGTAATGATTGAACAGTCTTTCATGTTCTGAACAGGAGCTTCATCGCCGATATAAATCTGAATATTATGACCATCGTCTTCAGATTTCAAAGTCTCATCAGCCAGCTCATTCAGACCTGTCTGTTCCTCAAATGTTTCCAGCAACGCAGTGGCCTTCGATACATCACCAAGTTCCTGGAATCTAAGTATATTCGATGCACCACTAGTATAAATCTTCATTTCCTCGGCTTCTTTAACAGCATCAACTATTCCTTCAAAGATGCTTTCAAGAATATCGGCATAATCACCGGCTTCTTTTTTCATGGTCTGCATAAGCTCAAGATTTATCTGATCCACAGACATTCCCTGAAGGAATGTATTCAGTAGAAGATTGAATTTGAGAACCTCTTCATTAGATAAAGGTCTCGAAACCTTTATAAGCTTATTCTTGGCTATGTTGTCTCCAACAACTATAACCGCCACAAGCTCTTCATCATCTACCTGGGATAGTTGCAGGAATTTTACCTGCTTATTTCTCAGCTGAGGTGTGGTTACCATCGTTGCATATTGTGTATTATATGCAAGAACCTTGGCCACCTGCATCAGCAGAGCTTCCAGCTTATCAACTCTTTCAAGAAGTGCGCCTTCCTTCTTCTCGGACTCCTGTTTTTCAGACATAACCTTATCAACATAGAATCTGTATCCCTTGTCTGTTGGTATACGTCCTGCAGAAGTATGGGGCTGGATGATATATCCAAGCTCTTCCAGATCTGACATCTCATTTCTGATGGTTGCCGAACTGAGATTCAGTCCCGACAACTTTGAGATAGTTCTGGAACCCACCGGTTCTCCCGTCTCGAGATAATTGGAAATGATAACTTTGAGGATGGTCTGTTTTCTGTCATCAAGATCATACTCCAAATCCTGCTCCATCTGATCACCATCCTTTATTAAGTTTTTCTGTTAGCACTCAAAACTTTCGAGTGCTAATTACTTATACTAATGTACACCCATCAATACTTTATGTCAAGATAAATTATCTGTCTAAAAGAAAATCTGCCAGTATATAATTGCTTACATCTATACCGCTGTCAGTCAGCCACACCCTCTTTTCATCAGCATTCATAAACCCTTGAGCAGTGTAGCCATTTATGACATCTCCATATATATCAAAAATATCCCTGTTAAACCTTTTTCGGAATTCTTCTCTGCTTACACCTTTGGTCATTCTAAGACCAAGATACATGTATTCCTCCATGCGGCCATCTATATAGATAGTCTCCACATTTTTTCTGAGAGCACCTGTAGCACTGTCATACAGACGGTTTCTGTCAGTGTCCCTGGTAAGTTCCTCCCGGATATCGTCGCATATTTCAATATATTCACTTAGATTAGATGTATTGTTAAATCTTTCTCCTTTAAAGAAGGATGCTGCTCCCAGTCCTATTCCAATATACTGACCACCGGTCCAGTAGACAGTATTGTGTCTGCTTTCAAATCCCGGCTTTGAATAATTTGAAATCTCATAACGATTATATCCAAAGGACTTCAGAACCTTCTTTGTCATCTGATACATTTCTCTGTCCACATTTTCATCAGGAATCATATTCCTCAGATCCTCTCTGTCATACAGAGGGGTATTCTTTTCTACCTGAAGAGAATAAACGGATACATGCTCCGGAGCCAGTTCCCCAACCTTGGTAATGGTATCCACCAGGGTATGCACATCCTGTCCCGGAAGTGAACTCATAATATCAACACTTATGTTATTGAACCCTGCTCTTCTGGCAAAATCAAAGCCCTGAAGGAACTGTTCATAGTCATGGATACGTCCCAGTCTTTTCAGCATATCCGAATCAGCTGACTGAAGTCCCATGGAAAGTCGGTTAATTCCATAATCGTGATAGCTTATGAGATCCGTATATTTAATAGTACCCGGATTCATCTCTATTGTGATTTCCGCAAATCTGTCTATTTTGAAGATATGATTCAGGGTATCCATGATCTTTCCGATCATGGCTTCATCCAAAACAGAAGGTGTTCCCCCACCTATATAAACCGTCTTTACAATATATCTGTCAGCAATAGGCTTATACATTCTTATCTCGCTCATTACTGCATTTATATACTGTATTTGTCTGGTAGCAGTTTCATTATCAAATGAAAGAAAATCGCAATATATACATTTATGCTTACAAAATGGAATATGAATATATATACTAATCGGTTTTTTCATAATAATAAGTACCCCCGGAAGGATTTATCAATCGTCATCATCAAGCTTAAGCACTGCCATGAATGCCTGCTGAGGCACATCCACGGAACCAACCTGACGCATTCTCTTCTTTCCTTCCTTCTGTTTTTCAAGAAGCTTTTTCTTTCTTGTAATATCACCACCGTAACACTTAGCCAGCACGTCCTTACGGAGAGCCTTTATAGTCTCACGAGCTATAACCTTTCCTCCGATAGCTGCCTGAATTGGAACCTCGAAGAGCTGTCTCGGAATTTCCTTCTTCAGCTTCTCGCACATTTTTCTTCCACGTTCATAAGCAGAATCCTTAAATACGATAAAGGAAAGAGCATCTATGTTTTCTCTATTTATAAGAATATCAAGCTTAACCAGCTGCGATCTGGCATAGCCTTTAAGTTCATAATCAAAGGAAGCATAACCTCTGGAACGGGATTTAAGAGCATCAAAGAAATCATAGATGATCTCATTTAATGGAAGCTCGTACTTAAGAAGAACTCTTGTCTCCTCCAGGTATTCCATACTCTTATATATTCCTCTTCTTTCCTGGCAGAGCTTCATTATGGCGCCTGTATATTCCGAAGTAACCATTATCTCGGCATCCACTATAGGCTCTTCCATGTAATCCACCTCTGAAGGATCAGGAAGATTAGATGGATTTGTAAGCTCTATCACTTCGCCATTTGTTTTATATACCTTATATACAACAGATGGCGCCGTAGTAATGATATCCAGATTATATTCTCTTTCAAGTCTCTCCTGTACAACCTCCAGGTGAAGAAGTCCCAGGAATCCGCATCTGAAACCAAAACCCAGAGCGATACTTGTTTCAGGCTCATAAAACAGAGCCGCATCATTTAACTGGAGCTTTTCAAGAGCTTCCTTAAGCTCCTGGTATTTGGCACCATCCTCAGGATATATACCGCAGAAAACCATAGGTCTTGCCTTTTTATATCCCGGCAGAGCTTCGTCACACATATTTTCAGCATCAGTTACAGTATCACCCACCTCGGTGTCACGGACATTTTTCAGAGATGCAGTAATATATCCAACCATTCCGGCGCTTATCTCATCCTGAGGGATAAACTGTCCGGCGCCAAATATACCAACCTCTACAACATCCGCCTCTGCTCCGGTTTCCATCATATGAATACGGGAACCCTTATGTATATTTCCATCAAACACACGACAGAAAATGATAACTCCCTTATAGGAATCATAAAGGCTGTCAAAGATCAATGCCTTGAAAGGCTTATCATTATCGCCTGCAGGAGCAGGAACCTTCTGTACGATGGCCTCCAGAACCTCTTCTATGTTAATGCCATTTTTAGCGGAAATCATAGGAGCATCCTCGGCAACTATTCCTATAACATCCTCTATTTCATTTTTAACTCTTTCAGGATCAGCTGAAGGCAGATCTATCTTATTTATAACCGGGAAAACCTCCAGATTGTGATCGATGGCCATATATACATTGGCAAGGGTCTGAGCTTCAACGCCCTGTGCAGCATCGACTACCAGAACCGCACCTTCACAGGCTGCCAGACTTCGGGAAACCTCATAATTAAAATCCACATGTCCCGGAGTATCTATAAGATTCAGAATATATTCCTCTCCATCCTTGGCTTTATATATGATACGTACAGCCTGAGATTTTATGGTTATACCTCTCTCACGCTCAATATCCATGTTATCAAGGACCTGAGCCTGCATTTCCCTTTCAGTAAGAGTACCTGTCATCTCTATGATCCTGTCAGCAAGAGTAGACTTGCCATGATCAATATGAGCGATGATACAGAAATTTCTGATTTTGTTTTGATCTAAATGTGCCATTTACTTTCCTTCCGATTGTAAAATATTAAGGTTTAACACCACAAAGGTGGATGAAATTAACATTCCATCCACCTTGTCAGAATATCAATATGCATATTTATTAAGTGCGTACACAGCAAGTGCAAATACGAGACCGACCAGAATATCTGAGTCGGATTCAAATTCAAGAATGTATGTATCACACATATTCAGTGCCTGACCGGGTATAAGGTATGGCATACTCTTTACTTTCATAGGTTCCAGGGATCCGCTGTGAACTACGTAATTCCATGAAACTGCATCACCATCTATTTCCCAGTCTTCATCAAAGTCAACGTTGTATCTCTGCATTCTGGAACGACTGTCTCTCCATATAGTTCCAAACTTATCTCTTGCAGCAAATTCAAATCTTATCTCATCTCTAGTGTATTTTTCCTGAACGTAAGCACACTCATTTATGGTCTCCGCCAGGTAAATCTTAATTCTGTGTCCAGTGGCAATAAAGTCGTCCTTTGTATAGTAAACTTCCTTACCTCTTTCATTAAAGATCTTGACTGAATCATACTCTTCAAGATCCTGTGCTTTGATATATAACTTAGCCATATTACACCCCTTAATACATTATTTTTAATACGGTGTTAATTATACAAAAAATCAACTTATAATTCAATATAGTATTATCATCATAAATGTAAAATTTATAATTCAAAACAAAAAGGACTATACAGCAGCCTGAGGAGCATTCCACACGATTAAACCTTGAATG
>CADBMW010000252.1 GCA_902795855.1 uncultured Lachnospiraceae bacterium | reverse complement strand
CATATATTCGGCATGCGTTATAAGTCGGGTTCTGAAATAATGGGAGGAACCATACTTATATTCATCGGACTTCGTTCCCTTATTACTTATCTGGATAAATCTGAGGCACTGTCTGATACAGAAACTATCTTCGGAATGCTGATACCTCTGATAGGAACTCTTCTGGGGGCTGCAATCGTATATGCCAAAAAGAACGAGATTACGGATAACTTAAGAATGATTCTGGTTGGAGGTACCTCAGGAATCATGATTTCAATTGCTGTATGGGGAATGATTGAACCTGCGGTTATGGGATTAAAATCAAGCACCACAAATGGAATCATTCCTGTAGTCATATGTTTCTGCGGAGGCGTTATACTTCAGTATATACTTGACATTATAGTTCCGCATACACATGCCTATTCAAATATAACCGAGGGACTGAAGAGTAAGCTGGATAATGATATGAAGGTAATGCTTTCAGAGGTTATTCATCATATACCGGAGGGCATCGCTCTGGGAGCTATCTATGCAGGCCACTTCCTGAAGATTGAATGGATTTCAGCGTCTACTGCGATTGTTCTCGCAATAGCCATAGCAGTACAGAATATTCCTGAAGCACTTTTTGTTTCACTTCCGATACGTGGACATGGTACTAATACAGGGAAAGCATTTTTTATGGGTGTCGTCTCAGGAGTTCCTATACCTTTGCTTGGAATAATTACAGTTATTATTTCGTTGCTCTTCCCAACGATATTACCATATGTCATGGCCCTGGCCGGAGGAGCACTGATATATGTAACCATGGAAGAAATACCATTACTTGCAACAAAGAAGGAAAATGATAAAGGTGCTTTTGCATTTGTGATTGGATTTGCAATTGTAATGTTTATGATATTCTTCTGATATCAGCTAGCTAATGGATTATAACACTCGCGCGAAGAGTGTCGCAAGCGACACTCTTTTTTCATTTCTGGTAATTAGCAAACGGGAATGAATGATATATTGAGTTCTAGCGGAAATTCAGGAGTCTACCCTTGACAAATACCCCATAGGGGTATATATTGATGGATAGTTAATATACCCTACGGGGGTATCTTGTTTAGGAGGAAGCCTTATGTCAAAAGATAAGAATAGTGAAATCGAAAATCTTGATATAGATAAGGATATAGATAAGATGGAAGAATCACAGGAAGGATGTCCATACTGCTCTGGAAAACATAAGGACAGGGATGAAAAAGAAAGAAAAGATCTGATGAACAGACTTAAGAGGATTGAAGGCCAGGTTCGTGGTGTTGAGAAAATGCTTGAAAATGATGCTTATTGTACGGACATATTGATTCAGGTATCCGCTATAACCAATGCACTTAACAGCTTCAATAAGGTTCTTCTTGCAAACCATATGAGGACCTGTGTAGCAGATAATATCCGTGAGGGAAATGATGAAGTTATCGATGAGCTTGTAGCTACGTTGCAGAAGATGATGAAATGATACGCTGAAATATGAGAATTGCTATAGCAATGAAGGTGAAATATGGAACAATACAATGTAACAGGTATGAGCTGTGCTGCCTGTCAGGCAAGAGTGGAAAAGGCTGTAAATGCTGTAGAAGGAGTAGAAAGCTGTGCTGTAAGTCTTCTTACTAATTCCATGGGTGTCGAGGGATGCGCATCTCCGGAAAATATAATAAAAGCAGTTGAGGCCGCAGGCTATGGAGCGGCTCTGAAACAACCTAAGGATGGCAAATCTGTTTCAGCGGGTATAGAGGATTCCCTTAAGGATACAGAGACGCCCAAGCTAAAGAAACGACTTATAGCCTCAGTGATTCTTCTTATTCCGCTTATGTATGTTTCTATGGGACATATGCTCTGGAACTGGCCGCTTCCCGGATTTCTGGATGGAAACCATGTGGCAATGGGCTTATATGAACTACTGATTTCCGGACTCATAATGGTAATAAACCAGAAATTCTTTATAAGTGGATTTAAGGGACTTATACACAGATCTCCCAATATGGATACTCTGGTTGCTCTTGGTGCGACGGCATCTTTTGCATATAGTGTCTATGCTCTTTTCGCCATGACCTGGGCGGTGAAGGCGAATAATACTGAGCAAGTCATGTACTATATGGATCAGTTCTATTTTGAGTCGGCAGCAACAATTCTTACTCTGATAACGGTGGGTAAAACACTGGAGGCAAAATCAAAGGGACGGACTACAGATGCACTAAAATCCCTTATGAATATGGCTCCCAAGACAGCAGTACTCCTGGATGGAGATGTGGAGAAGACAGTGTCAGTTGACGAAGTCAGAGTCGGAGACAGATTTGTGGTAAGACCGGGAGACAGTATACCGGTGGATGGTATAGTGCTTGAAGGCGAGAGTGCAGTGAATGAATCTGCACTTACGGGTGAAAGCGTTCCGGTAGAGAAACAGATAGGCGATAAGGTATCCGCGGCAACTATAAATACTTCCGGATATATGATATGTGAAGCCTCAAGAGTCGGAGAGGATACTACACTCGCCGGAATAATCCGAATGGTAAGTGATGCCGCTGCAACCAAAGCACCTATTGCAAAGATAGCTGATAAGGTATCAGGCGTTTTTGTTCCTGCTGTTATATGCATTGCTGTCATCACATTTATAGTATGGATTCTGGTGGGGCAGACCTTAGGTTATTCAATAGCGAGGGCTGTATCTGTCCTGGTTATAAGTTGTCCATGTGCCCTTGGCCTGGCGACGCCTGTTGCTATAATGGTTGGAAATGGTGTTGGTGCCAGAGCAGGAATACTCTTTAAGACAGCAGCCATCCAGGAAATGACTGGAAAGGCTGAGATAATAGCACTTGATAAAACCGGAACCATTACTACAGGAAT
>CADBMW010000251.1 GCA_902795855.1 uncultured Lachnospiraceae bacterium | reverse complement strand
AATACTTTGAACCCTTGTTAGTTATTCCATAGCAGTATCTGTTGTTGCCGGAATAGGGTTCGTTTGAACCTACAGTTGCATTTACATTTTCCTTAACATTTCCTCTATAAGTAGCTCTCAGATAGCAATCTGAACCACCATAATAGACTGCTTTATCTGCTAACGTGAAGTTAACCGTGGTAACATCCACAGGATTGTATGCTCCGTAGATATTGTTGTATAGATTTCCGCCCCGGGCATCAAATGTTACATTATCTGCTTTTGCGTTATATACTGCTGCAGCTTTATTAAATATAGTTCCACCTATGATATGAAGAGCCACATCACCAGCGACTGTAGTATAGTCTTTTTCTGATTCAGAGCTGGCGCCATAAATGCCATATAAATTTCCGCCGTACATGGTAATGCTTATATCACCATTATAAGGCTCTGCTGAATTTGAATATCCCTTAACTGAAGAGCTGATAAGATCAAGCTGCTTAGATCCGTTTATTGTAAATGGTATGGAATTATCTGCCATTCCATCACGATCTTCATCAAGATAAATATTCGTTCTGCTTGAGTTAGCAGAATCTGCAAAGAGTACTACTGAACAGCCATTCAGGTCAAGGATTCTCTTTGAAGAATCATATGCAAGCCTGTTGTTTATATCATCCTCAGGATTTATCTGATCCTTTACAATATAATCCATAAGAATATTTGCAGATGTTCCATTAAGTCCTGTAACCTTGACTATAACTGTAAAGCTTCCGCTCTTCTCAGGTGTACCTATAACTCTTCCGTTTTCAAGTGTTAATCCTGCAGGAAGGGAGTCACTAAGTACCTCATATGTTATAGCCTGCTGCTGAGCGTAGGTGGAGGTTGTATCATTTGTTATATTCAGGTTTCTATAATCATATGCAGGTAACGCAGCTGTATATTCTTTTCCTTTCTCCAGAGCCACCTGTTCAAATGGGCTTTCAACTTCAATCTGTTTAGGTGTGTACTCTACCTTAAGATTTGTAGGGCCACCATATACAGTAGTAAATGATATGGAAGTACCATTCATCTGAGTCTTATCAGCATCATTTACTGAGTACTGTGCATCATATCCTGCCGGATTTGTTACGGTAGCACTGAAAGTAAGACCGCTCCTTATATAGTTTACAGAGTTATAACTAATAAGCGTACCGCTCTGTAATTTTATAGAAGTGTTCTTCAGATTGCTCTCGCTTGTAAATGGATATAATACATTTTTCCAATCCTGCTTAGTCTTTAGCACACCGCCTTCAGGAATTATAAGCTTTCCATCAGCTCCGGATGAAATGTATGCATAATATGGATTAGCATCCTGGCTGTTTCCGATCATCTTTCCATAGACTACGATTCCTGAACAAGAATTGTTGATAACCTTTCCGTTTACTGTAAGAGTTACGCCTTCAGGAATAACCATCATACATGCAGTTCTATATGTAATAAATTCAGTTGATATACTTGCAACTTCAAGATCCCTATTTAATGTATAATTTCCCTTTTCAATTGCATTTCCACCTATAACACTCAGGTATCCTGTAAGTGAAGTTTCTGATACAACTCTGCTCATTGCAAAAGTGTTATATTTATATAGCTCAAGATTTGAATAAATCTGAGCATTTGTTGATGAATTATCAACCATGTAAACTGTTCCGGCATTTCCTTCCGTAACATTCAGTGTCAGACCATCAACCTTTGTATTTTCAACCTTCTGGGAAGCATCACAGAGTACGCTTATACCCGCAAGGGCACCACCATTCATATTTACTGAAAGAGGAGAAGTTGTGGAGTCAGCATAAAGACCATAAAGCTTATATTCTGACAGATCACCGGATATCACAGCTTCAGTGCTATCCTTTTCTCCATCCATATCATCATCCACATATATGGCAGTACCGGATTCCAGAGCTTCGATAACTATGGAGTTTCCATATCCGTTTATTATTTTGTTTTCCTCATCTATGGTAAGTCTTCCAAGAGATGATCCCTTAACAGAACCTGCCTTGCTTTCAGATCTTATGATCAGGTCTAGGGTGCCTTTTTCTCCGTTCTTTGCAGTAACATCAAAGGTAACCTTCTTACCATTCTTATCTTCAGAGGTTACTTTTCCTATGATCTTATTATCAGAAAGGCTGAGGCCCGAAGGAAGGGTCTGTCCATCAGCAAGAGCTACCTCTACTTCTCCTTCACTTGCATCCTTAGATATTCTGACTGATGCAAAGTCATAAAGAGGGTCTTCATCTGTATAATTCTTATTCACTAATGCCACAGGATCATTTACAGTCTTACCGATAGAAATCTTATCTCCAGCAAACTTTATGTTAACCTGCGCTTTCTTCGCTTCCATTGTAAAGCTATAGTTCGTATAACCGGAGCCTGCAGTTGCTGTCATATCTCTTGCAGCAGCATCTCCCTCCATCTTTACTGTAGCTGATTTTATAACATAACCTGTATTTGGTGTAGCCTCCATATCAACTTCTCCACCACTCAGGCCAAATTCCATTTCCGGTCTTAATGCAAGAGTCGAAACATCTCCGAATACTTCCACGTCTCCTCCTGCCTCATTATAATCAACATCCACAGCATAATACTTCTTAGAATCTGCCGGCATATTAGCGTAGCTTCCACCATTCATATAAAAGCTGAGGGTAGAACCCTTTGTATAAGTTTTTCCATCTTCCTCTGCAAATTCCTGGAAGTTACCTTCCAAAGTTCCTTCAAGAAGTATTTGGGATCTAAGCATGCTTACAGAATCAGTACCTTTTAAAGTAACACCTTCAGGGATAACTATCTCAGAACTCTGAACATCAAGTTTTTTAACAGAAATATTTTCTGCTATCTCGTTCTTTGAATTTATAATATAAAGATTATCTATTCCTTCCAAAAGCTGTCCTGTGAATTCGACATCACCGGTCACATATAAGGTATCTTCACCTACCCATGTCAATACATAGCCGCCTTCGCCATTTGAATTAGGAATTATTCTATAAACTGTCGGAAGGTCAGTCTTCTTGTCGAAGGTTACATCAACCTTCTGTCCAACAGCACCATAACTATATAGTATGGTTTCATAAGGATTATTTGATGAGTCTAATTTGTCCTCAAATTTTACACCATTGAAATTGACCACAGCATCTCCATTAAAACTATCCACGGTATTGCTGCCAGAATATTGGTAAACTGTATAACCACTGGAACTTATGGTGCCCCCATTGAATTTAACATCCAGCCCCTCTTTTCCGCTGGCATAAACCAGATAACTTACGTCTGATAGTTTTATATTATTTATTTCTGCCGATAATTTCTTCACTGCACTAACATAATTTAAAACATAGCTACTACCGGCAGAGGTATTTATGGTATATGTTTTATCATCATTAGATTTATACTCTATATCACCTACAGCAAGAATGCTATTTAAGCCATTATAATTATATGCATTATTGTCACTTGAGGTGACTGTAAGATTTCCTGTTGAAAAAGCACTACTAGCTCCACTTCCTCGGGCTGCACATATTTCAACACAATAATTTTCATTGATTGGCCCATTTCCGGTTAAGGTTATATCTACATTCTCTCCTATAGGACTTGTTCCATAATTATAAGCACCATAGCAAGAACTGGTTGCCTTACAATTTGTAACGGATATGGACGTCTCACTATATGGAAAAGTATTACCGCTATAAGTACCGTAAATCTGGTTTCCGGAACAATCATTTATAGATATTTTCACTTCTTTTCCCAGTACAGTTCCTGAACTGGTACCATATATATATGGACTTGAATAATTTGTAGGTTTATGTATATTGTCATAATTAATAGTCAAATTTCCATTGCATGAAGAACCACTAATACCATAAAGATAGCTATACAATTCTATATCTGACACATTCAGAGCAACATTACCACCTACATAGGACGAAGAATATAATCCAT
Source organism: uncultured Lachnospiraceae bacterium (assembly GCA_902795855.1). Classification (GTDB taxonomy): domain Bacteria; phylum Bacillota; class Clostridia; order Lachnospirales; family Lachnospiraceae; genus Eubacterium_Q. Next base: position 4,190 of record CADBMW010000251.1, on the reverse strand, counting down.
ATAAATTAGAGATTTTAGCTCCGGAATAAGTCATGGACATATCCCCACCGATGGAGGAACCATTACAACCATAGATATTATTTGAATCAGATCCGGTATATGTGTTTGTAATATTCATCACAAGAGAACCATCCGCTCTGGAGGAACCGGTTAATCCAAATGAACTTGACGAACTTGTAAAGGATGATTTGTCGTCAGATGTAATATTAATATTTCCTTTTACATACGAATTATTACTTGCACCATAAAAATAACCTATAGCTGAATTAGTAAAGATTTCATCTATGTTTCCATCAACTGTACCTTTATCAACTCCGTATATTTGATATGGGGATTTTGAGCCATTCATTTCTATTGTAATATCTTTTCCAATAGCACAGCCCTGATTGCCATAGAGATAATTTAACGTTGTGTTATTCATAGAAATATCGATGTCGCCGCTTACAGCAGGTTTCGTATCTGAAGTACCTTCATACCATGCCCCATATACATTATAGGCTTTTCCACCTTCGACAGAAATTGATACATTTCCATCAACATAGCATTCACTGTTTTGTCCAAAACGTATTCCACAGGTAGTAGAACTCAGACTTTTATCACCTATATATCCATCTATACTCATGTCAATATTTCCAGTGTGATAAACATCATAATCACCACAGCAGTTGCTGTAATAGGAATTCTCATCGACAGATATACCAACATCTCCAATTAATTCCCCATACTCAAATCCATATATCAGACTAGCATATGAGTTATGTACATCTACTACCATATTACCTGTCATTTTACATTCAGCATCAGCAATAGAAGTGCCGCAATATCCAAAAACAGGAGCCATATTATATATATTTGTCACAGAAACATATACATTTCCTTCTACGGTGGCATTTCCATTAACACCAAAAATAACATTTGTATTTATTGTTTTAGAGACTGCTTCGCCTATACTAACAGAGACGTCTCCCTTTACCGTATTGCTGACTGGATTGTTATCATCATCATATTTATTAGCTACTACTCCTTCTACAGGCGCTGAGAAGCTCGAATCACCCAAAGCCTGGATGTCAACTGCCATTGCATCTTCAGCTGTAGTAATCACATCCGAATCCTGAGCTCCATAGACAGGGCACATAACATTGGAATCCTTGATAACAATTGAAACTGCCTTATCTTTAGCAGTGGAAACTGAATTGGTGATTCCGGTAACGATACCACCGCTATATCCAAATAATGAATCCATCTTAATACTTACAGGAGCTTCTACCTTACAATCTGAGGCACATGTAACAGGGCTGGTAAAAGTAGCACCTCCATCATCTATTACTGTGATGTTTATAGGATTTTTAACCTTTGCTCCTCTGGCACCATAAATATATGGTCCCATGGTAAGACCGGATGATGGAGTTCCTTCTACCGGATCATCAATCGGCGGAAGCAAAACAGGAGTTTCATCCTCGTCAATCTCCCCATCAGCATCCTTATCTATATAAATATTAAGGCTGCTGCTTGTACCTGACATAACAGCCTTAAGTATGGCTGAATTTCCATGGAGATCATATCCTACAGCGGCACCTTCATCATTAAATACATAGGTGACTCCCTTCGAAATATCTACCTCCTCATAGGAATCTACGCCGGCGGCATTAGCCTGCTTCACCGGTCCCATTGACAAAGTAAAAGCCGCAGCAAAAAGCGATGCTGCGGTTATTATCTTTTTAATGCAACATTTATGTCTCATTTGAACCCTCCAATAAGTGATATTTTTCTAACACACTAATATATGATTATACGCTTTTCACATATTAAATCCATGTCAATATGTAAGGCATTTTGCACAAAGTTTTTTATGCAATCTTACAAGGCATTTCTGTACTCGTCCCAATACGAGCCAATTTTCTCATGATTCAGATTTTCCCCTATAACAATGAATAGCTCCTGCCCCACAGAAATATGTTTTATGTCAACCATTTTGGGAGTGGCATTTATCTCCAGCCAGTTATCCTCTTCATCCTTTATAAATCCCTTCAACCTTATCAGTTTTCCAACTTCTTTGTCTCTGAATATGCTTTCTATAGTTTCCCTCAATCTGCTGATATCAGTTCTGACATGAAAATAGAACAAAGAATCAAAGCTGTTATCTGAGGCAACCGGAAGCTTGATCATTTCCCCGGAATAATATCCCGAACTTCTGATCATCTGAAAATCATCATCACTAATCTGACCTTGCTTCCAGATATAAAGACTCTTCAGCTGCCGGGTGCATTTGAATTCCTCCAGACAGGAATTCAGATAAATGCGGATTATTTCTTTATCCCCATCTTCAAACTTGCTGAGTATGACAATCCCCGCCTTGGAAACCTGGGACGCAAGAAGGTATCTTGTCTGCTGTGACAGCCCTTTATCACTTGATTTTTCATTAACGTACTCCATCTCCTCCTGCAGAAATCCAGCATCAGCTATGGTGATGACATTTCCCATCTCATACCATCTTTCCAGAGGCTCGTCATATATCAGATCAAAGAAATCATCCACATCAAATATTCCAGAAGGCTCAACTATCACGTGATCATAGCCTGCCATTCCCATGGTTATGAGCTTGGTCTTCAGCCTCCTCCTTGTGCAGTCCTGATCACCACCTATTACCATCTCAAGATGGCATTTATCTCCCAGGGATTCTTCAAGCAGCAGTCTGTCCACATTAATGGCTCCATAATCATTTACGATAATGGCCACCTTCAGCCCCTGCCTTACAAGATACCCTGCATATTCATTTATAAATGTAGTCTTGCCCGAACCTAGAAATCCGGTTATAAGATCAACCCTGATCATCCTGAACCTCTTTTCTTTTTGTATTTTTACAAGCGCCGGAACGTTCTATTTTTCAAGCGCCGGAACGCTTATTGACTTTTGATGCTGATATCGTGGTATAATCATGGTATACTTTAATATAATAGAAATGAAAATAGAAGCATTTTTTTCAAGAGGAGTTAATAATGTACATAGCTGACAGATGGAAGGATTACCAGGTAATCGATTGCACACAGGGTGAAAAGCTTGAACGATGGGGAAGATTCATACTTCTGAGACCTGATCCTCAGGTTATTTGGAATACAAAAAGAACCGCCCGGGAATGGAAGAAACTGAACGGACATTATCATAGAAGCAGTAAAGGCGGAGGTCAGTGGGAATTCTTCGATCTTCCTGAAGAATGGCAGATTCATTATCAGCTTCCCGGGGAAACAATAAACGGAACCGATAAGCTGACATTTAATCTGAAACCATTTTCCTTTAAACACACCGGACTTTTCCCTGAGCAGGCAGCTAACTGGGACTGGATGTTTGATATCATTTCCAGGGAAGTTAAAAAAGGCCGGGAGATAAAGGTACTGAATATGTTTGCCTACACCGGCGGCGCTACTCTCGCTGCTGCCGCAGCCGGAGCAAAGGTCACACATGTGGACGCCTCCAAGGGAATGATAAACTGGGCAAAGGAAAATGCCGCAAGCTCAGGACTCAGCGAAGCACCTATAAGATGGCTGGTGGACGACTGCATGAAATTTGTAGAAAGAGAAATCCGACGAGGAAACAAATATCATGCAATCCTTATGGACCCTCCATCCTACGGAAGAGGCCCAAAGGGCGAGCTATGGAAGCTGGAAGAATGTATCTATGATCTGATAGGAAAAACCAAAGAAATCCTTGCGGATGATGCAGTATTCTATCTTCTGAATATGTACACAACAGGCCTCAGTCCTGCAGTAATGAATTACATGATATCATCTGCCATAGTTCCTACCCACGGAGGAAAGGTTGAAGCAGCTGACATCGGACTGCCCGTAAGAGAATCCGGACTTGTCCTTCCTTGCGGATCATCTGCAAGATGGAGTGTGTGATAAAGTAGTTTTATAATTAGTCTATTCATGGGAGGTTACAAAACATGAGAAAAAAGATACTGACAGCTATAATGATTATAATGGCAGCAATAAGTCTGACAGCCTGCGGAGGCGGCGACCCGATGATCGTCCAGGAAACACAGACAGGCCTTAACCTTGAAGACAAGGCAAGGGAATTAACCGGTCAGGAAGGCGAGAAAAACGAAAACGCTGACCAGACCATGGAAGCCCCCGCCGAATAAACCCAAAAGGTGCCTGTCACCGTTACAAAAGTGTTACATTATTTAACACTTT
>CADBMW010000250.1 GCA_902795855.1 uncultured Lachnospiraceae bacterium | reverse complement strand
AGATAATATCTGGGACTATTGTGATGTTATCCTGATTGACGTTCATAATAAGTGCAGGTAATGTATACTACTGAAATCTTAAGAAAGTGTGGCCGATATGTCAGATGATACCAAAATCCTCTTGGGTCTTTTGATTTTCACTTTAATAATTATCTTCCTGCTCTGGTTCTTCTTTTACGGCCTGGACCTGATAAAGAGGGCATTCAGGTTCATTCGATGCAAATTTAGCAGAAAATAGCAGTAAAAAGTCTCAAACTTCACGCTTAAATTCAGCAAGCCTCCTTCGCAGCAAATATAATATTGCTGATAATCAAGAAGGAGAAACATAAATGAGCCTTGACGTAAAGATAATAATAGCTGCTTGGATAATTACGATATTTGGTTACATTTGGATAGCGTACATATCTGATTGCGTTGAGAAAATAATAGAGACAATCAAAAGGAGAATCTTTCTCAAATGATTCATGTAACTCAACCTTAAATTCAGCAAGCCCCTTTTAAAGCAAATATAATATTGCCGATAATTAAAAAGGAGGGACAAATACTATGGAAAGACCTTTTGATCCGTGGATCATAATAATCGTATTGATTACACTAAGTTTTTTCACCGTTCCGGTAATCTTGGGAAGGATCCTGGAAGAACCGGAGGAGAAGCAGCAGCGTAAGCAGAAGCGCATTAATTGGGGTGTGAAAAAGGAAGAATTCACAGACAGACTCATTACCGAGATACGCTCCGCAGGACGTGATGCAGAGATAGATAGAGCTGGTAACTCTATAAAAATCGATAAAGCCATTGGGATAATCCCACCCTCTGATATCGATAGCCTTTATAACAGCTTCAAACAAGGGTACTCGGTGAAGGACCTTGCCGAAAAGCTTTTTGACCTGGTCGTCTTTAGAAAGGAGCAGTTCGGAAAGTACACCAATTATAAAACAGAGCACTTTCTCAGGGACAAACAGCTGACGCTCCGGGTAATGAACATCGAAAGGCATCGCGAAGAGTTGAAGAATCTCGTGTACTCAAATGAAGAAAACGATATAGCGATCTGCATAGCTTACCTGACAGAGGATGAAAACGGTTTGATCGATGAGAAGCTTATAGATAAAAAGACCTTCAGACCATGGATGTGGAGGCAGGCCTATCTCTGGTGTTCGTCAATCGATCCTCCGCTTCTTTATGAAATACCAGAAGATGAAGACGAGATCGAAGGTGAGCCTGAGAATCTGATCGATTCCAGAAGGCTCAATCCATTCAAGACGTACATATTGACGAACAAAGAACAGTATTTAGGCGCATCGGTCCTTTTCTATAACGGAGTACAGGACCGCATCTATGATCTTCTCGGTGAATGTTTCATGATCCCCATATCTGTACACAGATGGCTCATCATACCCATCACCCCTTATACGAAGCCAAAACGCGAGGAATACGAGAGGATCCTGAAGGAAGATAACCGAAATGCAAAGTATCCCGAGCTGGTACTTTCGGATAATGTTTATATGTATGATGGGGAATTGCTGATGCAAGTGTAGGAAGGAGGACTAAAAAATGCCCAATACACCAATATTTGAATTGTTCAGTAAAGATGAAGAACGAATAGAGTTTGACTACACGGAATGGGATTCAAAGACTACAAACGACGCTGCCTTGCTTCGAAAGAAACTAGAAGATATGAAGCTTGTAGGCAAGACTATATCAGACATACGGTTTACTTCACATGTTTACAATATGTGTTCTGAGGATATTGAAAATACCCTTTGGTCGATGACTGAAGGCTATCATCCAGAAGAATTGAGGGACTACGTTACAACTATTGAGAATGTCGACGATTACTTTCCTTTCCCATTAAGCCTTGAAATGGATGATCCGGTAATAATAAAATTCATGGATGGGAGCCAGTTTGAGATACTGACACCAATGGAGGAATACTTTATAGTAACGATGGACGAGCTGCCATGGAACGTTAAAGGTAAAATAAACCGCGAAAATATCAATGGATCAGTACTTTTCGACTTCTGTAAAGGTAAAATAATTACAAGTGCTGGCTTGGACAGTCACACGGATGAAAGAGGTAAAGAAATCGTAAATGGCATTTATCTGGAGTGGAAAGAGGGCATTGGCAGGAACTGTATATATTTTACAAGTGAGTCACATAATTATATGTGGGTTTCTGTTATGAAGAGCTTTTGGAAACAGGTTATCAATGTCCCGTTTATAAAAGTGAAGCAAAGCATGTATGAGGGATTTTACAGGGAAGATTTTTTGCCTTGAAACATGTAAAGCTGAAGGAATTGTATAAAGATTAATGATGATTGCCTGCATACAGGAATAATGTTATAATAAAATATATGTTTTTTGCTATTTTAGTGTATAGTTTTGGCATTTAGAAATAGCAGCGGAATTATCTTCGGAGGATAATAATGATAAGATTAGCTACAGTTTTTAGCGGTATTGGTGCAATTGAACAAGCGCTAAAAAGAATGGGTATCGACCATAAAATAGTTTTTGCATGTGATAATGGCGATGTCGAAATCCTTACAAAGGAGATAGGCAACAATTTAGACGAAATAAAAAAAGAGCTTGAGACTTTAAACGATATAATTAAAACAATTCAGTTTAATGATAAAATTGAAGATTTATATAAGGATCAACTTTCTAGCATGCTTAATGAGGCTACTTTAGAATATGAGGGTGTTAGTGAAACACTTTTAGAAACGCCAAATTGTAATGGAAGAGTAGCAGATGTATTAAACAACATTATTAAAATGCCAGATCTTAAGGACAATAGAAAAAAGGAGTACTCTGCTTTTTTTGAGGAATTGGATAGTGGTAGTTCCAGTCAGGTTACTCTGAAATGCTTACAAATTATTCTTGAAATAACCAATGATTTCAAGAAAGATAATCCGCTTGAGCTAATCGGCGAAGATATTGATTTTAATAGTGTTGATGGTATCGAATGGAAAGCGATAAGCTCTGAACTTAAACAGCTATATGATCATCTTGAAAGCTACAATGGTAAAAAAATCATTAGAAAGGTTCAGGATTTATCGCAGAGAACCAGTCAACTTCATGAAAAAATTAACTATATGAAGGTTCAGAAGGAACTTGAACTTCTTGGCACGGATTGGGATGCTAGAAAAAAGCATGTGGATTCTTTGTACCATGGAATGGAAACAAGAAATAAAGTGAAGCAGTCATATATGGCAAATTATTCTTTGGATGAAAAAGATTTTCACTGGAATGTTGCGTTCCTAAATGGCCATCAGTATGAAGGACAAGTGGACCTCTTTGTAGGCGGTAGTCCCTGCCAGTCTTTTTCTTTAGTGGGGAAACAGAGGGGATTGGACGATACCAGGGGTACTTTGTTTTACGAATTTGCAAGGCTAATCGATGAAATTAAGCCTAAAGCGTTTATTTATGAAAATGTTAGGGCATTAACGTCGCATGATGGGAAGAAAACATGGGCAAAGATGCAGGAAGTCTTCAGTGAACTAGGGTATAAATTTGACTGGACAATTCTGAATGCTAAAGATTATGGCATTCCTCAAAATCGTGAAAGGGTGTTTGTAGTCGGGTTTAGGAATGATTTGGTTAGTTCAAATGATTATTCAGACTTTAGATTTCCTGAACCAATACCTCTTGAAAAGAAAATGAAAGATTTCCTTATGGATAATGCTCCGGGTGGCTACTTTTTACCTAAAAAAGGTGTTGAATTTGTTACCAAAGAAAAGAATTTGGAAAAACGTTTCACACAAATAGATGGCGATGTACAGCTTTGCCAAAAGAAGAATCAGCAGTTTAACTGGCATGGTGATTTTGTTTTCCAGTCAGAAGAGGATGCAAAAGCAAATGATATACAAGATCTCGAGAAGTACTTTTTTTTTTTTTTTTTTAAGAAGTATGTTTTGTCGAGTGGCACTAAGAATTTTTATAGTAAGCCAGCCATAGATCTTGAAATCGCAAGACCTCTTTTGACAACTATGCACAAAATGCATAGAGCAGGAGTTGATAATTACGTGACCACACAAGGAAGACTTAGAAAATTAACACCAAGGGAATGTTTGAGACTTATGGGATTTGGAGATGATTTCAAAATAGTTGTATCAGATACTGCAATGTATCAACAGGCAGGAAATTCTATTGTAGTTGATGTTTTAATTGCCATTATGAGGCAAATGCTTATAGCTTATCCTGGATTGGAGGCATAAAAATGAAGGTCAATGGTGAAAGTATTCCGACTTTAGCTGTTTTTCCGAGTATGATGACGGTGCCTGACTGTGTGGTTAAAGGTGGCAACAAACTCGGTAAGGGGCATGGAGAAGCTAAATTTTATGTCGCGAGCAAAGATGAGATGAGAGCTTTTTATGGGCCAGAAGGTTTTGAGGCTAACTGTTTTATGCTAAAAAAAGACCTCATAACGTATATGAATGCGATTAAAAATGAGTATATGCATCCATCGCAGGAATACGCAAAAAAAGATCAGTTACCATCACTTTGGAATAAAAGGATGAATATGATCAATTCACTTGATGAGGTCATACCGTTTAAAATAAATGATCAATACCAAATTAAAGGGCCCAGGGGATATGTTAATTCTAGAGACAAAGGCTATGACCTTTTAAGAGAAATAGCACTCCCATTGGTTAGTTATGTATATGCCGAAAAACTTGGCGACGATAAAAATCCATTATTTTATTGGAAACTATTTGTTGATTTTGATGCTATTTGGGAAGTTCAAAATGGACCATTAGTTTTTAAATACGGCAAACAAGAAACAAAAGAAGATAATATTAGCGATAATACTGCAGATAGACAAGAAATCAGAAAAGCAAGAGAGGGACAGGGTAAGTATAGAGAAGGTCTTCTTGAACAATGCAGGTTTTGTCCTTTCACGATGATTGCTGATGAAAGGCTATTGATTGCCAGTCATATTAAGCCATGGGCAGCATCGAATGATGAGGAAAAAACAGATCCCTATAATGGTTATATGCTTTCACCACTTTTTGACAAGCTTTTTGACAGAGGTTTTATCACTTTTACGAAAGATAGACATGTTATTCTTTCGGATTTTATTTCTCCTTATACCTGGAGACAAATAGGAATTACAAATAATAGTTTTATTAAGCCTCTTCCAATGGATGAAAAGAGAGAGGCTTATTTGGAATTCCACCACGAGGCTGTTTTTAAAGGATCATACAGCTCACCTGATGAAATAAAAGATAAAAATATATATACACTTAACTTCGATAAATGGTTTGTTGCTGAACCGTAAATGCTCAAGCCTATGTTACGCTTGCTTTAACAATCTAAAAATGAATAATCGAGGAGAGTAAAATGGAAAAAGATTACACATCACCAATATATGACGAGCAGAGAGAATGGATTGCTAAGGCGAGGCAAAAGAGAAAATGGGAATGGGATAAAATCCTTCTTTGTGGAAAAAATTCAGAGAAAGAATTAGCTGACTTTCTTGAAAACCAAGCAATAACCAACTTTTGGGAAATAAGTGTAGAGGACTGGAAAAATTTAGTCGCTGCAGAAAAAGCAGGAGAAGAAAAGCGCGAAAGCGTTTCTTTTGCTGAGAAAAATTCAATAATTAGTGATGGTGAAGATGTCAATGATATATCTATACCTACTTCGCATACAAGCTGCTGGCAGAAATACAAGAGATATTTACTGGATGAGCAGCATTTTTTGTCTTACGATGTACAATCTATTGAAATAAGCTCGTTCAGGATATTGCAGAGATTAAATAGCGATTCAAAGGGTGAGGCGACTAAAGGACTTGTTGTTGGTAACGTACAGTCAGGAAAAACTGCAAACATGGCTGCGTTAATGGCAATGGCTGCAGATTATGGCTGGAATATGTTTATCGTACTGTCAGGAACGATAGAGAACTTACGGGAACAGACATTGAACAGATTAATAAACGACCTTAATCTTACTGGTTGTAATTTAACCTGGACTGGTATTTCACATCCATCGAAGAAGTGCCCTTTGGAAGATAAGGCTCAGACATTAGGATTCGAACCGGGTAATCATAATAGGTATTTGACAGTATGTCTTAAGAATACTACAAGATTAAAGAATTTAATTGATTGGTTACATGATGACAAAAAGTCTGCAGAACAAATGAAGATACTTGTTATCGATGATGAGTCGGACCAGGCAGGAATAAATACTAAATCTATTGATTCTGACGAAAGAACCAGGATTAATAATTTGATAGTAAACCTGGTTGGTAATAAGAGTAAGGATGGAGAGGCAACTGGCGATACCTTTGCTGCTATGAATTATATTGGATATACAGCCACTCCATATGCAAATATATTAAATGAAGCCTGGCCTGAATCTCTATATCCGAGGGATTTTATTTCAACTCTTGAAGTTTCAAAAACATACTTTGGCCCTCAGCAAATATTTGGTGACAGATCAAGTGGCTTATATAACGGGCTTGATATAGTAAGAGATATAACTGATGAAGATGTTAAAGACATAAAGCAAATTCATGATGGCAAATCTTCATATATTCCTGAGTCCTTTGAGGACGCTATTTGCTGGTTTCTATGTTGTGCCGCAGTAAGGAGGTACTACGGGTTTAAAAAACCTGTGAGTATGTTGGTTCATACCAGTCAGAAAACGGATCATCATTCAAGAGTACATAATGCGATAAAAAAGTGGCTGGATAATTCACCGGATTATATTGTTAATAAATGTAAAAGTATATGGGAAACAGAAACCAACAGTTTTACAATTGACGATTTGTTTTCGGATTACCCTGGATTTGCAGAAAGCAAGGATGATATCAGCAATTATCCTGACTTTAGCAAAATAGAACCATATTTGATTGAATTAATAAAAGCTGGATCTAAGAAAATAATGCTGGGTGAGGATGGAATCTTTACCTATAGTAAAGGTATACATCTATGCATAGACAATTACAGAAGCAAGGGGGTACAAAGTGACAAATCCTTTATACGTTTAGCGTATCCGGGGAAGGATAACGATCCGGGCTATGCAACGGCATTTATAGTTGTAGGCGGTACAACTCTTTCAAGAGGGCTTACTATTGAAGGCTTGGTAAGCACATATTTCTTAAGGTCGACTAAACAGGGGGATACATTAATGCAAATGGGAAGATGGTTTGGCTATAGAAAGGGATATGAGCTGTTGCCCAGGGTTTGGCTTACAAATAATGCAGTAAGACAATTTGAGTTTCTTTCAGATCTTGACAGTGAACTCAGGTCATGTATTGCACAAATGGAGCTGTTAAATCAAAAGCCGAAAGATTACGCTGTGGTTGTTAAACAGTCTCCATCTGCTAGTCTGCTGCGCATTTCAGCAAAGAATAAAATACAAGGAGCTGAAAGGGCACAGGTCAACTATAGTGGTATGAGAACTCAGACACAACTGTTTATCGATGATAAAAAAATTCTGATAGAGAATTATGAAATTACAGATCGTTTCATTGGCTCGCTCGGAAAGGGAGAAAGGGGTATTGGAAAACTTGGCCAATCATCCTATGTTTGGAGAGGTGTTTCATTCGATAAGATATTTTATGGTTTGCTGAAGAAATACCATTTTCATGATAAACTTCTGGCATTCACAGATCTTGATGCAATATATTATTGGATTTCGCAGGTCACCAAAGAAGGGAAGTTAGGAAATTGGAACGTTGTTTTATATGGAATAGACAGTGTAAACGCAAGCAATGCAACCATGGCGGGTTACACTATCAAAAAAGTAAGACGTACGAGGCATAGTGTATTAAAAGACGGGACGATTAATATAGGAGTACTGACCGATCCAAAGGAAAAGGTTGTAGATGTTGACTATAACAAATTATCAGTGGATGGCAGGGATAAATATGACCACTATAAATCCGATTTTGCGCAGATCATAAGGAATGATGCTGGCTTAGGTAGTACACCTTCAATGGTTATATATGTAGTTGATAAAGACAGCACTGTAAAAAGAAATGATGACAATAAAAAAGGCAAAGACAGGCACGATTTGAAAGCGGATTATGATCTTGTTGGTATATCGCTCAATATTCCTGGCGACAGGATAAGCAGCGATTATACTAAATCAATTGCAATAAATTTAGAAAAGTTTGGTCTTGGAAAGGACATAGAGGACGCAGAAGATGATAATTGAAGTTGCGAAAGAAGGACGCATGGACTTAACAGGCAGTAGTGTCAGACGTGTTATTCAGAATAATAGCATGCCAGACCTTGACCTTTTAGTGCGAGAGTCTATACAAAACAGTCTTGATGCGTTTAGAAAAGACACAAAAGCTGTAAGAGTTGACTTAGGAGTTGGGGTTTTTAATAATCAGAAGCTTGCTAAAGAGTTGGATGGGATAACTGGTTCATTATTATCCAGGTATGAGTCAAATTATTACAAACATTTATACATACGGGATCGTGGTACTGTAGGACTTACTGGTCCTTTGCACTTCAGTGACCGGAGACAATATGATAATAATAATCTCCTTAAATTGGTGTACGACGTTGGAAGGCCACAGGAGGAAAAAGGAGCAGGGGGATCATGGGGTTATGGTAAAACCGTTTATTACAGGATAGGAATCGGACTGGTTATTTATTACAGCAGGATTAAGGATAAAGACGGCACATATAAATCCAGGTTAGCTGCATGCCTTGTTGAGGATGAGAGCAGTTGTAATGCGCTCCTTTCAAATCCATCACTAAATTCCAAAAGGGGTCTCGCATGGTGGGGCAGAAGATACTCATACAGAAATGGTGGCATAATTGAAGAGGGAACCATTCCAGAGACTGATGAAAGGTACATTAATAATTTTCTTTCAATTTTCAGTGTAGAACCATATCGTGAAGACGAGACAGGAACTACTATTATCATACCTTATATTAGTGAGAAAAGGTTACTTACTAATACTAAAGTTGCAGACAGTAAAACACTGGTTCCATGGACTGACAGTGTTAAGGATTATTTGAAAATAGCATGTCAAAGGTGGTATGTAGGAAGAATTAACAATATTGAATATCAAAAATATAATAAACAGCCTTTGCTTCAAATCTCAGTAAACGGGGAAGTGATAAGAGATGACGATATTGCAAGGCCGTTTAAAGAAATAAGAAAACTATATAATATGGCATTGACCGGGAAAGAAAGCAATAGTGATTACTATTGTGAGCCAATTAAGCTCAGAAATCTCTTTACCAGCACAACTGTGGGCTTTGTTGCATATAAAATGTACACCAAAGCAGAGATGGAGATGAATCCGCCAATTAATAATCCAAGTCCTTTTGTATATGTAAAAAATGAGGATAACGATGACTATAAAGACGGTGATATTATTTTGACTTTTTTCCGCAAGCCAGGAATGGCTGTGACATATGACACCGCAGGGGAATGGGTTAATAAAATAAAAAGTAATAATGAAAAATCCGGCGAGTATTTATTAATAGTTTTTGTGCTTAAATCTGACAATACTTTCAGTAATAATGGCATAAAATCTATTGATACAATAGAAGAATACTTCAGGTCAAGCGAAAGAGCAGATCATACTGCATGGTATGACATAAACATTGACGGGTACAATCCTAAAATACTGCAGAAAATACAGTTAGGAATCAGGAAAAAGGTAAATGAAACCTTTAAAACACAGGAACAAATAGAGGAACGTAGAAGCTCATCATTGAGCAACATGTTCGGAGAATACTTTTTGCCACCTGAAGGCTTTGGTAAGAAGGCAAGCTTAAGCGGAAAGGGTAGTAAAGAAACTGGCGGCATTCAAATCAGGCATAAAAATGTAAGGGCTTCTGTAAATAGGAAAAAGATTGTTTTAAACGAAGGATTTATAAGAATGCCTCTGACTGTTGAGGCAGTTGCACCAATATCAGAAGCTCATTATTCGTTAGAAATTGCTGCAGATGGAAAGAATATACCTCTGATACATTGGAAGGATAAAACAGGATTGGATGTACCATTTTCAATAGAAAACTTTACTATCAATCGGATCCAGACTGACAAAAAGACCATTGGAGAGAATATACTTTTGGACAAGAAAAGAGAAAAGTATTCAAATAACTCATGCTCTGTATCTTTAGAAAAAAGTACATCCGGTGATCTTTGTGGCATCAGATTCTCATCTGACTATAAGGATGTTCTTATTTCAGGTGAAGTGAAAGTAAGAGTAAATGATGTTATGGCTCAAATGTCTTATTCTTTGAAAGAGGGTGAATAATTTGAGAAATAATATTGTATTATATCCTACATTGGACGGGATTACGAAGACCGGATTTGAATGTAGGACGAAGAATGTCTCTGCCACTTACAGCGAGAATGATACTATTTATGAATTATCGTGTAAAGACGAGGATTTAGGCAAAGGCAGATTTATCAGCATAGTTGACGACCGAGGGAAATGGTCGCTTGATAAGCATAACCTGATTATTGAAGGAGATGTTTATATAAGTAATACTGATGTGTTATTTGGAAATGAGGGACTGGTTTCAAAAGATGGACTTTTGGGTGTTGGTCTGGTATGGAGGTCAAGGAGTTCAAGCCTGAGAGGGGCAAACAGAATCGCACAATTCAGTTCAAAGTCTGGTAATATACGCTTCAGATTTAAAAAAGAGTTTCCGGTCGCTTCGATAAGAGGTAATATAGATATTTCGCTGGAGCTTTACGTTATTTCAAGTGGGAGTAACAGGCTTTTGACGTCGGGCAGCACTTTGGGTGAAATTGATTCATTTACTCTTATATTGGAGGGAATAGGGTCAACATTTACTGTTTTTGAAAAAAGTGCACCGGGTGAGCCTCTTTGGAGTGTGGATTGTGATTGGGATGATCCTGAATATAATCAGTTTTCGGAAAGTGTCAGAGTTACAATTAATACCGCTCACCCTGCTTGGATATGCTCAGCTGACGATGAGGTCAGAAAAGAGTTGCTTAAAGAAATAATGGCATCAAGCATGCAAGTTATAATCTCTGAATTAGAACCTGACGAGTATAATCCTGCCAGTGAATACGAACCTGGAAGTGTCAGTAATGCAATAGTGTATTTTATTAGTCGTGCTAAGGTCGATTTGTCCACACCATCAACTATAGCCAGTTCAATAAGGACATATCTTGACAAAAGCATGAAAGATAATAATTAAAAAGGAATTGATATGGAATTCAAAGGAATCAGTTTGAGTGAATCGCCTGCAAGAATGGCTCTGTGGCAAGAAGATTCTTATAGATACTTGGAAGAAGAGCTGGACAGTGATTATTACGATCTTAGGGAATCACTACTGGAGGAATTTAATAAAATTCAAACCGGACATAAGTACACAGTCGATTATAAATTTGGAATAGTGCTCTATGTTGTGCTGAGCAGGTTTGGTTTTACTATACGTGATGCAGCGAATGATGATAAATGGAGATATCTGTCATTAAATGTTATTCCGGATATCGTGGCAAAGAGATGGGGAAAAACTGCAGAGATAAGGTATTATAAGCAGGGATCGAGGATTTGGATCAAAACTATATGGTGGTATATTCATTTAAGCAGGCAAAACAATATTAATGAAACCGTTGAGATAATAAAGGACAATTCTACAGACCAGATATTGCAGCTTGTGGACAGGATTGGTAAGCATGGCTACTATGTGGCGGCATACAGGAGAATAATGTACTTCTATTGGAAAGCACGTAAGATTAATCCAAATGTTGGAGAAGAAGAATTCAGAAAAATAATGACATTGCATACTGCGTTGTGTAAAACTATTGAGCCTGGATTATGCGAAGGTGGAGAAGAAGGGTATGCTAAAATGTTGTTTGACCGTTTAGGAGTAAAGGTATGTTGACAAAAGGAATAAGAAAAGAGATAGATAACTTTTTTGCTCTGAAAAGCAGCAAAGGTGCATATGCTATATCTTCATTAGGGCGATCCTTTCCAGCATGGGTAATTACTACCGATGATGAATATGGAGTATGTATTGATTATGAAGGAGAAAACATTAACGAGAGCTTTTCCAAGGTATCAATCAGAAATAGCGAATTGCTTATTAACGGAAAGGATAAGCATAAGGCATTACTTTTGACATGCACTGATTTCTCATATAGAAAAGAATTTTCATTTATCTGCGAGGAGTTTGTTTTTCCAGGTGAAAGAGGGGAAAACAGGGCTGAGCTCCTATCACACCCATTAAATTGGTGGAGAAGATGGAAAGAGCTTATGGGGAATACACAGAAAAATAAAATGGTTTATGATGTCGTAGGAGAATTATCGGCATTATTAAAACTATTATCATCAAAGGACGATCCTTATTGGAGTGCAACAGGATTAAGTACACATGATATAGAAACCAGTACAGCGTCTTATGAAGTAAAATCTTCTATAGTTAAAGATAGATCTGTTATACATGTAAACAGTCAGTTTCAGTTGCAGTCAGGGAGACCTCTATATTTGATTTTTACAAGGCTAGAAGAATCACTATCCGGAGATTCCATAGATGATCTTATGGGGGAAATAAAAAAATATGATTTGAACAATATTTCAGCATATGAAGAGTATCTGTCTCAGAAGGGGTTTAAACCAGGGAACCATAGCCGTAAGATTAAGTATTCAATTTTGGAAAGAAGGAAAATACTTGTTAATAGTGAATTTCCTAAAATAACAGAAGATATGTTTAAAGAGGAAAAGTACCCATCGCATATTACACATATAGAATACGATGTGGATTTAGACGGACTGGATTATGAAAACTGGAAGTAATTACTAATGGAGAAATAAATTGCAGAAGAATATAAAACTTGTTGAGTTATTTAGTGGAATAGGAAGCCAACTTAAGGCACTGGAGAATATTGGGCAAAATGTTTCGGTATTGAATACATGTGAGTGGAACATACATGCATTTATGGCATATGCTGCTATACATGATATGAAAGGTAAACATGAAAATGTTCACTTGTCAAAAGATGAAATCATTGATAGATTAGTTGAGCTTGGCGTGAGTACTGATGGAAAGGAGCCCGCAAGTAAAACAGGATTACAAACATACAATGAAGAGTGTCTTAAAAAGATATATGCAACTGTAGAGAGCACGAGAAACTTAGTCGATATTAGTAAAGTTTCAGGGGAAAGCTTGAGCGGCGATATAGATATAATGACATATTCTTTTCCATGCCAGGATTTATCAAATGTTGGTGCTCTGCATGGGTATAATAAAGGTATAGACAGAAATGCAGGGAGCAGATCCGGCCTTTTGTGGGAAGTCGAAAGAATATTACTGGAAAGGCAAAAGAAGGATTTATATTTACCACATTTTCTTTTAATGGAAAACGTTCCGGCGTTAAACTCCCAAAGACATATAAAGAATTTTGAGGAATGGCAGAGACAGCTCAATTCTTTGGGATATTATAATAAACAATTTCTGTTGAATGCTAAAGACTTTGGCTTACCTCAAAATCGTGAGAGACTACTTATGCTGAGTGTGCTCACAAATGGAGATCCTGACGTAGAAAAGCTTGTAAAACAGTTCTTCAATAATAACAAACTGCAACCAAATGAATATCTCAAAAAACAAGGTAAAGGGAACCTTAAATTAAAGGACTATTTAAAGACGGATTATTCAATTAGCAAATATTATAAAGAAGCTTTGGAATGTCAGCCTAATAATACCGTTTCTAGACAAAAAATATGGGAAGAGAATGCTCAGCTGACAGATGAATATGGAAATGTTAAAGATACCATTACATCAACTTTAACTACGAAACAAGATCGACATCCCAATTCAGGTAATTTGAAAGTGGATTTTAAAAATGGTAAAGCTAATTTCAGATACTTAACACCGAGAGAGTGCTTCATGCTAATGGGGTTTACAGAGGATGACTTTGAAAGAGTATTGAATAGTAATTTTACTGTAAAGAAGAATTCCAAGCTTTTTACGAGAGACAATTTGATAAAAATGTCTGGTAATAGTATCGCGGTTAATGTTTTAGAAGCTATTTTCCTGCAGGTAATGGAATTGGATAGATTACTTTATATTTAATTATTGTGATGGAGGGCAATGTCATGGAGTATGAAATAATAAAAAAATATGGAGTAATATCAGAAAGAACAAAAGGCTGGAGATGTGAACTAAATTCCGTAAGCTGGAATGGCGCTGAACCAAAGTATGACATCAGAACGTGGTCACCAGACCATGAAAAGATGGGCAAGGGGATAACGTTAACTGAAAATGAACTATTTGAACTAAGGAAACTAATTAATAACATATACGATGATGATGACGATAAATTTCTTGAAAACATATCTAAACTTTAAGTTGTGAGGTAGCAATAATTGGATGTGCATTCAAAAGAAATAAGAAGCAAAAACATGTCACATATCAGGGGAAAAGATACAAAGCCCGAAATATTAGTAAGAAAGTTTCTTTTCTCCCATGGGTTCAGATACCGTAAAAACGTGAAATCACTTCCCGGATGTCCGGATATAGTTTTGCCCAAATATAAAACAGCTATATTTGTTAATGGCTGCTTTTGGCATAAGCATAATTGCAAGTACTTTAAGTGGCCCAAAACAAATGTGGATTTTTGGGTTGAAAAGATAGAGAAAAATGTGGAACGTGATGAAAGAAACTATGGCTTGTTAAAAGAAATGGGATGGAATACTATTGTTGTTTGGGAGTGCGAACTAAAACGAGTTGATTCAAGAGAAGTTTTTTTATCACTTTTAGCTGACCGTATAAAAGAAGTTGGAGGACAAAATGATTATTAAGGACATGCTGTCACAGTATAAAGCAAAAGAATACTTTATTTTGGATTCTCATCAGGAAGCTATGTATTTACAGGACGAAGAACATAGGCATAACGATAAGGATATGGAAAGCTATGCATATAATACTAAGAAATATAATCAGCTGAAAGAAGGGTCTTTTGTACTGTTCAGAAGACCTAGTAAATGGACAGAAGATGGACTCTTTAGTATTTACGGTGGTGGGATTATTGAGTCAATAAAACCAGAAGATGATAATGGTAACGTAAAGGCTATCATTAAAGACGGTTTTTATTTTGATTATCCAATCAAGCAAGGAGATTACGACTTGGAAAGCTATGATTGGGAAACAAGGAAAAAGCCTGGGCCGGGATGGAAAGGGTTTTGGATTAATTATGGTATGAATAGGATAGAGGCAGCAGATTTTTGGTGGCTGATAGGAGATCGAACAGGATATTTGGTTAAATCTGCTTGTAATAATAATGATGAAATAGAAAAGGAGAATTTTTCTATATTTGATAACCAGAATAACCTTAGGGCAGAAAATAAAGATTATAAAAAACTGTACTGGGATCAAATAACATCTTACATGGAAGCTAATGATATTGAATACAATACAGATGGCCCTGGGAAGACACTGTTCTTTACTATTACTGGTTTGGAGTCTGCCCTTAATTATGCTGGATGCCGTATTGTTTTTGATATTTTGGGATTTACGGTATATGCATATTCAGAATGCAAGCCAAATCTTGGGGCTTTGAATGAAATGTTAAAATATCTCCATATGGCGAATTATGGCTTAACCAGGGGTAATTTCGAGTATGACCTAAGGGACGGTGAAATACGTGTAAAAAACAGATACGACGTATATTATTATCAAAAGATTTCTGAAGAGCTAATAGAAGACAGTATTAATTCTACGATAGAAGTTTTGGACCAGTATGGAAATGGAATCGTTGCATTATCTCTTGGCTTTTCAACTGCAGAAGACGAGATAAAAAAAGTAGAAGGAGAAGGGGAAGAGGAAGAGGAAGAGGAACAACATAGTTTTAATCCTGAAGGATATACTGTTATTGAAGAGGATATTCCATTTTAAAGAGATAACGTTATTTGTGAATTACTAATAAGCAAAAGGCACTAGACTTAAAACATGAAAACCATCCACGTAGTAGCCGCTATAATTAGACGTGGCGATAAGATTTTTGCCACCCAGCGTGGCTATGGCGATTATAAAGACTGGTGGGAGTTTCCTGGAGGAAAGATCGAACCTGGCGAGACACCTGAAGAGGCTCTTGTTCGGGAGATCCGTGAGGAACTGGCCACAGAGATCAAAGTAGACAAGTTCATAACCACTGTAGAATATGACTATCCGGAGTTTCATCTCGTTATGGATTGTTTTTGGTGCAGCGTTAAAGAAGGTCATCTGACGCTTCTGGAGCATGAAGCTGCTAAATGGCTGCCGTTAAATAATCTTAGACAGGTCAAGTGGCTGCCGGCAGATGTAGAGGTAATTGATGCTATGGAGAAAAGTTATAAAGATAAAACCTTTAGTGAAACTAACAAGGACGATCTTGTCTGGTATGTTGCGTATGGTAGCAATATGAACTATGAGAGGTTTATGCACTATATTAAAGGTGGCAGCTTTAAAGGCGGCGGAGCATGTCATGAACCATGCTCAGATTTATCCGAACCAAGAGCTGTGATCAACTTTGAGATACCATACAATGT